>NZ_CAMHZL010000002.1:0-248392 GCF_946190155.1 Streptococcus mitis | reverse complement strand
TGATTACTAGCCATCACACCATCACTGTTAAAATAGTACCATGTGCCCTTAATCTTTTCCCATTTATTACGAAGGATCTTTCCTGAATCTGTAGCATAATACCATTTATCAGTAATCTTCACCCAAGCATTTTGAGCCATTGCTCCACTACTATTAAGAAGATAATCGTTCACTAGAACATTGCTAGCCATAACTCCATCTTGCTTGAAGTAATACCAAACATTGCTAATTTTTTCCCATCTATTACGAACAATCTTTCCTGAATCTGTAGCATAGTACCATTTATCCGCAATTTTTACCCAGGAATTTTCTACCATTGCTCCACTATTTTGAAAAGCATAGTCATTAACAATAGTATTGCTGGCCATGATTCCATGTTGATCAAATAAATACCAGACACCCGCAATTTTTTTCCAATTTTTGATTGGTTGATTATTCTCATAAAAAAGCCATTTCCCATGCTCTTTCTGCCAACCATTCTTATGAGCTTCTTCAACTTTTTCTTTATTTGAAATAGCCTCTTTTTTAGAATTATTTTCTTTTACAACAACTGGTTCTTTCTTTTTTTCCGTCTTTTCAGTTTCATTCTTTGTATTTTCAACAACTTTTTTCTCTTCTGAAGCTGGAGTCTGATTTTTATCTTTAGACTGATTTTTGTCCACAGATTGATTCTTATTCGTCGTTTGACTTTGGTCCGTTGTTTTACTATCTTCAGCAAAGACTGATGTTGTGGGCACAATTGCCAATGCAAGCACTGCCGTGCTTACAAGTAGTGTTCTCTTCATTTTACTCCCCTAAGTAGATATTCGTCTACATCATTCGTAATTAACTTTATTTTAACATAGTTAAAAGAAGAAAATATTACAAAATGATGAAAATTCTATTTCTTATTAACAATAAGGATGGTCTAGCTTATCTAAGGCTGGTTTTTACTTCCTTGCGTAAATCTTCCAGACTGCTAATGCCGTATTTGTCCATGGCTTTTGGCAGATTTTCGATGATATCAGGGCAGGCATAAGGATTGGTAAAGTTGGCTGTTCCAACTCCAATAGCAGATGCTCCTGCCAGATACATTTCTAGGGCAGCTTCAGCCGAATCCACTCCTCCCATTCCAATGATAGGCAGGTCTGTTGATTGGGCAACTTGGCGGATAAGCTTGAGGGCTACTGGAAAGACTGCCGGACCTGACATTCCACCCGTTCCATTGGCCAAGATTGGTTTTCTAGTTTTGAGGTCAAAGCGCATTCCAACTAAAGTATTGATCATGGTTAAGCCACTTGCCCCCGCATCTTCTGCTGCTTTTGCGACAGTAACGATATCGGTCACACTAGGGGTTAATTTGACATAAACTGGCACATCAGAGGCTTCCACAGCTGCTTTCACCACATCATAAGCCAGATCAGGATCTTGACCTATCAAAAGTCCGTGATTACAGTGATCTACATTGGGGCAAGAAATATTGAGTTCAATAGCCTTTACATTGGCTGCCTTGGAAATACCATGAGAAACAGCCGCATACTCTTGTTTTGAAAAACCAGCTACATTGGCAATAATAGGAAGATTTGGATATTCTCTTTCCAGCCAAGGTAACTTTTCAGTCAAAACAACCTCTAAACCCGGATTTTGCAAACCAATTGCATTAAGCATACCAGCGGGTGTTTCTGCCACCCTTGGAGTTGGATTTCCAAAACGGGGTTCAAGGGTTGTTGCCTTAATCATAATAGAACCCAAAAGGTCTAAATCATAGTACTTGGCATACTCTTGTCCAAAGCCAAAACAGCCTGATGCTGGAATAATCGGATTTTTCAAATCCAAACCCGGTAGAGAAACTTGTAAACGATTTCTAGTCATGATTTTCTCCTTATAATACAACTGTTCCTGTGCGGAAAACAGGGCCGTCTTCACAAACTCGTTGGCTGATGGTATCACTTTCTGGCACTTTTAGGACACAGGCATAGCAGGCACCCATCCCACAAGCCATACGAGATTCCAGAGATAGATAGGCTCTTGGGTGGTCATAAAAGGTTTGATTGATATACTTCATCATTCCAGGCGCCCCACATGAGTAAACAGCATCAAACTGATTGGCTAAGTCATTAATGACAACTGAAACATTTCCCTTAATGCCATAAGAACCATCATCTGTCGTTACAAAGACCTGACCATATTGAGCTAATTCCATCTCCAAAATAACAGCATCCTTATTAGCAAAACCAAGAACAGTCACCACTTTCACGCCACGGGCATGCAATTCCTTGGCTACTTCAAGCAAGGGCGGAACACCAATCCCCCCGCCGACAAGGAGAACCTGGCTCTGCTCATCTAGGTCAGACAAGTCAAAACCATTTCCCTGAGGTCCCATCACATCAAGAGTATCTCCCTGACCTAAGGTTGAAAAAATAGCGGTCCCAGCCCCCTCAATCCGATAAATGAGATGACACTGCCTCCTAGCCTTGTCAATAGACGAAATTGAAATAGGACGGCGCAAGAGATGGGCATCATCAGGCACACGAAGATGAAGAAATTGGCCTGCTCGCATGGCTTCAACCATTTCCCCTTCTAGGACTAATTCAAAGATTGCTGGCGCGATTTCCTCCTGAGCAACCACCTTCATGGTTTCCAAACGAATGGCACCCAAACGTTTCTTACATGTGGGATTCATGACTTTTCCTCCTTAAATTTTAAGGGGACCAGATAAAGAAAAGACCTTGCTAGTGCAAGGCCTCAGTTAAAATCGTACAACAGAAGAGAGCACACTCAAAAAGTCTCATCTAGAAAATTGTACTATTCTTTTATCTGACACCTTGTGAGTCTCTCTGGACTCCCCTTAAAGGTTAAATTTTTATTAGTATACTCTTTCAGCTAAAAAAAGTCAAGTAGAAAACGAACATTCTACTTGACTTCACAAGACTATTTTTCACGAATGACTTCGACCTTGTAACCATCAGGGTCTTTGACAAAGTAATAGTTAGGTGCAGTTCCTGGTAGACCATTTGGTTCAGTTACTTCATAGCCTTTGGCACTGTGCTCTTGATGAAGAGCTTCAAGATCAGGTGTACTGAGGGCGATATGGGCAAACCCATCTCCAACCACATAAGGACCATGATCGTAGTTATAAGTCAACTCCAACTCATAGTCGTCACCCTCAAGTCCTAGATAGACAATTGTGAAGGCATGGTCTGGAAAATCTCTGCGACGCAATTCTTTAAAACCAAAAGCATCTTGATAAAATGCGATTGATTTTTCAAGATTTTCTACTCGCAAGCAAGTGTGTAGCATTTTTGAAGCCATATTTTTCTCCTTTATTTTTAAAAAGACTGGGACAATCCTGTTCCAGTCTTATCTGTTATTATTTACCAAGTTTTGCTTTAGCTGCATCTGCAAGAGCTGTGAAAGCTGCTGCATCGTTAACAGCCAAGTCAGCAAGCATTTTACGGTTAACTTCGATCTCAGCCAATTTCAAACCATGCATCAATTGTGAGTATGAAAGTCCGTTCATACGAGCTGCCGCATTGATACGAGTGATCCACAATTTGCGGAAGTCACGTTTTTTCTGACGACGGTCACGGTATGCATAGTAGTAAGAGTTCATTACTTGTTCTTTTGCAGTACGGAACAAGATGTGTTTAGCTCCATAGTAACCTTTTGCTAATTTAAGAATACGTTTACGACGTTTGCGTGATACAACGCCACCTTTAACACGTGCCATGTTTTATTTCCTCCAAATATTTCCTAGAATTGTTTACTTACAGTCAAGCTATTATTTCAAGCGAGTAAGCATTGCTTTGATACGTTTGTAATCTCCTGAATGCACCATAGATGCTTTACGAAGATGACGACGTTGTTTCTTAGTTTTTCCGTGGAAACGGTGAGAAGTGTAAGCACGGAAACGTTTAAGTCCACCAGAACCTGTACGTTTGAAACGTTTAGCTGATGCGCGGTGTGTTTTTTGTTTTGGCATGATTTTTTCTCCTTTATTTAACTTTCTGACAATTATTTTTTGTCAGTCGCTGGCGCCAATTGCATGAACATTTGACGTCCATCCATTTTAGCACGTTGTTCGATGATGGCAATATCTTGAGTTGCTTCAGCAAACTCGGCTAAAACTTTTGCACCAATCTCTTTATGGGTAATCATACGACCCTTAAAGCGAATAGATACCTTAACTTTATTTCCTTTTTCAAGGAATTTGCGTGCATTGCGAAGTTTTGTATCAAAGTCACCCTTGTCAATAGTTGGACTTAGACGAACTTCTTTCACAGTAACAACACTTTGTTTTTTACGTTGTTCTTTTTGCTTCTTCTGGTACTCAAATTTGAACTTACCGTAGTCCATAATTTTTGCAACAGGCGGTTTGGCTTGGGGTTGAATCAATACTAGGTCAACATTAGCGTTATCAGCCAAAGCTTGCGCTTCACTGAGTGGCTTGATGCCTAGCTGTTCTCCTTCAAGACCAATCAAGCGAACTTCACGTACACGAATCTCATCATTGATGAATAAGTCTTGCTTTGCTATGGTTTTCACCTCTTTTGTTTTATTAGAGAAAAACAATAGCGGACTCGTAAATATACAAGCCCGCACGTTATGATAGCGTTTCTTAGAAACTTTTCATCCGTAGGGCCAGGCAACTTAATGTCACAAGGCGAGAAGCTCTCACTTCTGCTTTTCTCAACTTTTATATGATACCAAGTTTTCTAAACCTTGTCAAGATAAAAAGTTATTTTTTTGAAAAGTTTCTGTTTGTATTTTGACTTGGTTTCCGCATCAAAAAGAGAGAACCAAGTTGATTCCCTCTCTATGTTAGTTTTTACTTATTTTCCCTATAGGAAAGCTAGAATCTATTAAAAACTTCCTTTTTCCGTAAACTTCCCCATCTTTCGATAAATAGAATCCCCACTAACAAAAGGATAATCAGGCAAGGAAGTAAGACCATCCCCATGCTCCAATTTAGATTGACATTATCAATCAGCTTAGGTAATCTTCCAGATAAAATCTCCACTGAACGTAAGTAAGTAAAAGGAATCAGATGTGCAATCCTTTGAAGAGGCTGAATTGTTTGGATGCCAAACAATAAGCCAACAATCCCAATGAGTGACAGAAAGAGGACAGGCATTTTTTGCTTGAAAAAGTAAGTAATCAAATACACAACTTCCACAATGACGATAAAGGCTAAGAAAGTTAAGAGCAAGCTAGGAAATAACACATCTTGTATCTTTCCAATAGTTACCTCTTGATTCACTAAGCTATAAATCGGGTAGGGATAATCTAACTGTCCAAAACCACTTATCAGACTTCCCACTAGAAAAGAAAATCCGCTGATTCCGATAAACAGCACAGTTACATAGCCCACCCCAACTCCAAGAGAAGACATTGCAAATGTCACTTTTGAAAAAGGATATAACTGAGCTGTATCCAGATGATTTTGATATCTTTCTGCAAATAGTTGCGTTAGCATAAAAATAATAGCAACTACAAACAAGGTTGGGATGATAGCCTCTAAAATCCAGACAATCTGATCAATCCCGTGGGTCGGAAACTCCAAAGTATGTGCTTTTATGTTCAAGGGATACAGGGCTTGGTAAGTCTTTCGTTCGCGGTCAACAGCCATTTTTAAGTCAGAACTAGCAGTCGGTTCCTTTGATAAAATTTCATAACTCTTCTCTACATCTTGCCACTGCAAATAGTAGGCTTCTTTCCAGCGCCCTTCTTTTAATAAAGTCAGAATTTCTGTCTTTTGAGTCAAATGATTTTTTTGCGAGTCTAAATTTTCTTTAGCAAACTGGTATTCCTCCGAGCTGGTGTCAGATATTTGGGAGAGTTTCTCTTCATATTCATTGATGACTCTCTCATTTTTTACAAGACGGGTTTCCAACTCGCTCTCCAAGCTGACGGAGTTTGCAGTCTGACTATTAAAATAAAAGGTAACACCGAGTCCAGATACAAATAAAGCTAAGATAATCCAGTTTAAGCGACTTTTGAAAACTTTTTTTAATAAAAATAGACTAATATCTTTCATAAACTAAACCTCTTCTATCTGCCCCTGATGAATGGTTACTACTCTATCGCAGACATCAAGCAACTCTTCCTTATAGTGGGAACTTAAAAGAACCAGCTGTTCTTGTCTATCGATTTTTGCTAGCCTATCAAAAAACTTCTGTCGATAATACTCATCTAAGCCATTTGTAATCTCATCCATGAGCCAGCATTTCGCCTGACTGAGGAAATACATGGCAATCACCAAGCGTTGCTTCATGCCTAAGGAATACTTGCGAATGGGAAGTCTGACATAGTCCGACATTTCCCAGTAATCAATTTCATCCCCCAAGTTCAGCCCTGACTTCCAGATGTTTTTGATAAGACGAAGGTAGTCCATCCCACTTAAGTTTCCATCCAGCCATTCAATACTCTCATAATAAAATAAAGAAGGAGGGGCTGCAATATTTCCACTACTTATAGGAATTAAATTGCTAATGGCACGGAACAGTGTCGTCTTTCCAGAGCCATTTATAGCAAGAATACCATAAATCCTACCCTTTTCAAATGTAAAATCAACATCTTGTAAGATGACTTGTCGCGTTTTTAAGGTCACATGAGTAAGCTGCAACATATCTAGCCCTCCTTTTTATCACTCTTTAAGGATTAATAGCCTCCGCTGTAGTAGTTTATTACCTCATAACGATTGTAATTCCAACCAGAACCAATTTTATATTCAGAATAGCTGTCATAACGAGACCATGACGGAATCCAAATATATTGATGGTCGTGATAGTTGGTACTATACTCCCAAACAGTATTCCAATCATACCGATAACTCTTAGTGACCGTCACAGCAGATACACTGGGTTGAAAGGACCAATAGATCATAAACTAACTAATTAAATGGTTTTTACTAATTTTTAATGGTTTTATATCATTAATGTTGAAGACGCTTTCATTATATCGTTTTTATCATTATTATGCAACAGATTTTTAGTTTATTTTACTAATATATAATATTTGTCCTTCCTATCGAACGCTTTCGATTTTCCAACTATTCCAACCTTTAAAGCGTATAGCTCCATGCTGGTCAGTTCGGTAAACTTTGCTATTGATACCTTCCAGTCGTGTCAAGGTTTCCTGATGGGGTAATTTGGTTCGATTGCTCTTTTCAACTGAGATAAGAGTAAGCTCTGGTTTGAGTTTTTCTAGAAAGGCTGAACTTGATGATTTTTTAGAGCCATGTTGGCTAGCTTTCAAAACATCCACTTCTAGGTCAGGATATTGCCTCAGCAATTCCTTCTCTCCTTTCTCCTCCAAATTTCCTGTGAAGAGAAAGTGCTTATCCAAGAGTTTTCCATACAAAATCAGGGAATCTTCATGACCTCCATCTCCAATTTTCCTTGGAGATAGGACTTCTAACTGACTTCCAAAAATGGGCAAGTTCTCTCCTACTGTCACACTACGCACCTTGGTTTGAGTCGCTTGTAGTTCTGCCACAAATTTCTTCTGTTTCAAACTGCCTTTGGACACTAAAATTTCGCCTACATGGAAAGCCTTGGTCACCTCCAACAAATCTCCAACATGCTCCTTGTCCGTATTTGTCAAAATCAGCTGGTCAATCTTGGCTACTCCTCGATTTTTGAGATAGGGTATCAAGGTTCGTTGAGCATTGCTGGTCGTCGCCTTTTCTTGCCATTTCTCGATTTTCTTATCAGACTCTGCCTTGCCACCCACATCTATGAGAATGGTCTTCCCAGTTACATCCCGTAGGAAAATACTTTCGCCTTGCCCCACATCCAGCATGGTGATTTCATTTTCCAGTGGATACTTGGCCAGGAAAAAGAGACCAGTAATCAATAAGCTCAACACTGCTAGCCTTTTAATGTTTTTCCTCAAATCATAGACTAAAGCCAAAGAAATTAATAGTAGTATCAACAGCCAAGCATTTGGTTGTCCAAAGACCAGTGGCCTACTTGCCACCTGTGATACCAAGCGAATCATTCCCTCCAACCATTCAAAAATAAAATTCAGCTGAATGACTGGATAGAGAAAGGAAAGGGCAAATAAGATAGACAAGAGCGGTAAGAAGACCAAGTCAAATAGAAAGGAAAAGACATAGGTCAAAAGGATAGACCAAGGCTGAAATTCCGCAAAATAAAAGGATAAAATGGGCAATATTCCCAAAGAAATAACCAGACCTTCTCTAGCAACAGCCTTGAGCCCCTCCTCTTCTTTGCTAGTCATAGTCAATATAAAAGCATAAGCGCAGGACAAAACTCCCCCTGCAGTCAGGAAAAAGTTGGGCATGATAATAAAGAGAACAAGCATAGTCAAGGCAAAATTATCCAAGCCCTTAACCCCATGTTGAGCCAATAGTTTTTGCAAAAGACTGCGAATGACCGAGGCTGAAAATCCAGTCAGGCCTGCATAGATAAGAGAAAAGGGATAAGTCAGCCATTTCAACTTTTCTTGGGTCAAGCCCAATCGCAAGAGGAGTTTCTTAAATCCGTCCATGAAAAAGCCTACCTGCATGCCGGACAAGGCAAATAGGTGGATAATTCCTAGACTGGAATAAAGCTCATTCATCTCCTCAAAATCTGTGTCCAGATGTCCTAATAGAAGCCCCGTCATGTAATTGCGCATAGGGTCTGGAAAGTGCGTCTTAATCCAAACTACAGCCTTACGGCGTAAACTGGATAGATTTTCTCCTATATCCCAACTGCTAACCTGTTTAAGGGACTGTATTCTTTTGATATTTAGAGTCTGGAAAATTCCCTGAGTCTTCAGATAGGCTTGGTAATTAAAGCCACCAAAATTTCTCTGCCCTTCTGGCTCTGATAGTTTTCCTTCAAGTTCCAAATCATGAAGGGCTGTTAAGGCTTGAAAGGCTTCTTTCTCCTCCTCGGACTGGAGTTTATAATAAACTTGAAAAATGCGTCCATCAGACTTGCCACGAAAGGACAGACTATCACCATTGACCTTAATAGTGTCTGGTAAAATCCGTACCCTTTCAACAGAATCCGCCAAATTTTGACTCGCTTGACTCTCTTTCCAATTTTGAAACAGAAACCAAAAGCCAAAGATTCCACAAAGCACTAGAACTTTTCCCGCAGATTTCCAAGGAAATTGGAAAAAGAGACAGACTAGCAGAAAAACAAAGCCCAACAAAGCAAGATAGGATGCTGAGAAAATAGCGTAATAAAGCCAAAGTAACAGAAAACTCAGGTAAATTAGGGGAATAGAGAAATTTTTAATCCACTGTAACATAATCTTTTAACTTTTCTATGGTCTTGGCACCAATTCCAGAGACTTTCTTGAGTTCATCAACCGACTTGAATTTCCCATTTGACTCACGATGGTCGATAATGTCCTGAGCTCGTTTTCCTCCCAGTCCCTTGACCTGCTTGAGTTCTTCCAGACTGGCCTTGTTGAGATTGACCTTCTTTTCTTTGCTTGTTGAAGAAGGCGCTCCAGAACCTGCCTGTTGACTAGCTGATTCTTCTCCCTTAGTTGGAACGTAAACCAGAGCCTCATCACTAACTTTCTGAGCTAGATTGAGCGACTTGCTGTCTGCTTGCTCTGTCAAGCCACCAGCCTTCTGAACAGCATCATTGACCCGACTACCTACAGGCAAGTCATAAATCCCTGGCGATTTAACAGCACCTTTGACATCTACTGTGATTAGATCTTGTTCAAGGGGTTCTTCCTTTTCTTCCTTCTTCACATCCTTTTCGGTCGATGAATCCTTGGAACCAGCTGCAACTTCTG
This sequence comes from Streptococcus mitis, assembly GCF_946190155.1. Taxonomy (GTDB): domain Bacteria; phylum Bacillota; class Bacilli; order Lactobacillales; family Streptococcaceae; genus Streptococcus; species Streptococcus mitis_CL. Next base: position 238,645 of record NZ_CAMHZL010000002.1, on the reverse strand, counting down.
CCTGTAAATTCGTTTCTTTGACAGGTGTGTGTGGAGCTGGCTTTAGCAGGAAAAATCCGCCGATAAGTAAGCCCAGACCAGTACAGATGACAATGATTTTATACTCTTTGATTTTCTCGATAATTGCTTCCATATTTTCTCCTCTCTTAGATTATTCGTAAGAGGAAGAAAAAACAGTCGAAAATTTCTTCTCAACTGCTTATTTATTTGCAAAATAGTCTTCCTTGGTCAAGACATAATGAACTCTTGTCACGATTCGGCCTTCTTCATGTTGGTCCATACAAGCATAAGTTTCTTCGTGGGAAAAACGCATTCCTGATTTCTCCATGACCTTTCCTGACGCGGGATTAGCCTTATCGTGTAAAGCAACTAACTTATTCATTCCTATCTTCTCAAAAGCTAGCTCAATTACGGCACGATTGGCTTCTGTCGTCAAACCTTGATTCCAATATTTTTTATTGATAATGTAGCCAATAGCCGCCTTCTTAAGAACAGGATCAATCTTGTGCAAATCAATGGTACCGATAAACTGACCATTGCTTTTTAGTTCTATTCCCCACCGTCCCAAGGGATTTGCCAAGTAGAACTGAGCAATGTTATTCTTGGTTTTTTCCAAGCTTTGATTGGTTGGAAAAGTGTAACGTGTATTATCCTTATCCGAGGCATACTCAAACATTGCTTCTGCATCATCCAAGGTTACAGGTCTAAGCAATAAACGCTCAGTCTCGACTATGGGATACTGAGCTAGTTTTAAAAAGATTGATTCCATACTTCTCCTCCATTTAAAAATATTTTCTACCAGTCTAGCATAAAAAAGAAGTTACAACAAGAAGCGCGAACAAAGAATACCAGATAACTGATTCTAGAGCAGAAAGTTTTCTGGTCTTTGGAAGCATTTCTAAATGTTTCTTAAAATCAATAATTACATAATTCAGAGTCCCACTGACAATGAAGATTTATCATTTTTTCTTTCCTTTTTTGAATCTAGTATTTACTTTTTTTATAACATAAAGAATAAAACTTCCCAAAATATCCATTTCTATTGCATAGATGAACAATTTGACACTCCAGACCAGCCAAATAGGTCGCTTAATGCTCTCATCTGAATAACCACTATAATTAATAATCCCTAATAATATTGCAAAAGCTACCATCTCAAGTGGGATACGAATTTTTGCTTTCTTTAAACTGAATCCCTTAAATAAATCTCGAAAAGTCTCTTTTTTCGTAGGCACATCTTCCCAATACTCCTTGCTCTGAATTTTTAGATATAAAAGGTAGGCAACTTCTGTAATCAATTGAGAAAATGCATAGCTGAAAAGAAGAGCTCCAAGAATTCCAAAAATAAGTATCAACTTACCTGAAAGAAGACCGCCTATCATAGAAACTATAAAAATAATAAGAAGAGAGTTCTTACTATAAGCACTGGATTTTGCAAAATAATTACCCATTGTTCTATTGATAGAAAAACCTTTTTTTAACTCTCTTTTTAGCCAAAAATACTGATAAATAAAACTACAAATTGTACAAATAACTAAAAATGGAATAAAAATTGGAGAATATAGAGAGAATCCTATAGTAAATTCCTTCGTTGAAATAGAAGTAACTATAATCAAAAGCATCATCAACTGCAGAGAAAAGTATATGACCATATAGACTAGTAGCAGAAAAATTGTTGACAAAATTTGCTTCTTATATACAAAGAGACCAACTAATGGAATGAAAAATGCAATAATAAGGTAGAAACAAGAAATCAAGAGTAAATCAAAGAACCAATTCATAAATGGATTTATTATAGCGATTGTATCAAAATAGTAATAAAAAACGAAAATTTCTAGTGCTAATATAAATACTCCTGTCCATGAAATAACCATCATACTTACAGATGCGCGAGTGTTCGCTAAGCTTTTAAAATATACTTTATTTAATTCTTCAACTTCTTTCACTGTTTTTTCTTTCCTCTTTTGAATCTAGTATTTACTTTTTTTATAACATAAAGAATAAAACTTCCCAAAATATCCAATCCTATTGAGATTATAAATATTCTGATAAGCCAAAGCATCCAACATGTATGTCTGATTACCTGATCCGTATATCCAAATTTATTAAGGATTTGAACAAAAATTACAAATGACACTATTTCAATAGGAATACGAATTTTTGCTTTCTTGAGACTGAATCTCTTCAACAATTTTTTAAAACTAACATCTCCTCGTGGCTCTGTTTCCCAATATTCCTTGCTTTGAGTTTTAAGATATAATAGATAGGCTACTTCAATGATCAATTGAGGGAAAGCATAACTAAAAAGTAAGCTAATAAGAATGAAAAAAATGAGTATCAATTTACCTGAAAGTATGGCAGCCAACATAGAAAGTCCAAAAATGATGTAAAGAGAATTTCTACCATATGCATTAGATTTAGCAAAATAATTCCCCATCGTCCTATTTACAGAGAAACCTTTTTTTAACTGGCGTTTTAACCAGAAATATTGATAAATAAAGCCACAAACTGTAGAAATTAACAAAAATGGAATAAAAATTGGAGAATACTTAGGGAATCCAAGCGAAAATTCCTTCGTCGAGATTGATGTTACAAAAATTATCAGCAACATCATTTGTAATGAAAAGTATATTCCAATATAAACCATCATCAGAGAAAAAGTTGCTAAAATTTGTCTTTTATATGCAAACATTCCTGCTAATGGAATAAAAAAAGCAACAATTAAATAAAGTAAGAAGAAAATGAGAAGATCAAAAAACCAATAAGTTAATGGATTTATTAATAAAACCTCTTTTAAATACCAGGAAAAAACCCAAATAATTAAAGATAATATAAATACTCCTGTCCATGAAATAACCATCATACTTTCTGATGCGCGAGTATTCGCTAAGCTTTTAAAATATGCTTTATTTAATTCTTCAACTTCTTTCACTGTCTTTTCTTTCACTTTAACCTCCTAAATTGACCTAACTCTAAGTCCGTTTAATTAAAAATCACAGCTTAATCAGCTTATTCTAATTTTTCAATAAATTAAAAACATCTATAGAACTCGATCTTTCAATTAAATATCTTTATTTTCTAATTCTTTGTATAACTGTCTCAATATCATGCCGCGTTTAATCAATTGGGTATTTAAAATAGTGTATACAATAAAATATGATGATAAAGTTAATACAAGACTAATATAATTACCTAAACTTATGAAAATAATTCCAGTCACTATTCCTATAATCAAAAAACAGAGCATCGTTATATATAATATTAAAATATTCCTTTTTTCTTGCTTTAAAAAGTTTTGATAATTTCTTAAATCAATTTGAAATTCTTCTAACTCAATGACACGATTTAAAACATAATAAAGGAATAGACTGCTACCAATACTAATGATAATATAAGCAAGGACCAAAGACAGCAACCGAAAATCTGTTGGTACTTTACCATTTTTACTTATACTTCTTAAAACACTATATAAAACAAGAGCAATTGAACTGTAACCAGTAAGAGCAGTTGCTCCAGTGGTTTTATCCTTTGTTGAATATAACAGTTGATGATTTTCATTGTTATAGTAGACAGATTTTCCCTGATATATACCTAGGGCAATGAAATTTTTAGTGTTACTTTTCATAATTATCTTTATCATTTATAAGTTTTATACAGTTCATTTATGATTTTTCCTCTCTGAAATACTTTATTATAAAAGAACATAAAATATATAGTCATAAATAAAACTGAAACAACTCCCCATGAAATATTGCCATATGTGATAAAGAGGTATGCAAAGAATATTATAATTAGTGGTAATATGATAAGAGATAAATAGGTAAAGAAGACATTTTTTCGCTCTCTTAACACAAAGTCCCTCATTGCTTTTTCCTCTAATTGAAGTTCTTTCACTTCTCTATCACGATGGAAGGTCGCATAACAAACAACAAAGGCTGTTATAAAGGAAATCAGGATGCCAATCATTAGAAATTGATATCTTCCCAGAATGGTTAAATAGTATTTGGAATTGACTCTTCCAATTATGACATAAAGAATCATAATCAAGCTACTGCCAGCAGTTTCCCAAAAAGAAGTCTTTTTTCTTACAATGTTTAAACTATAATCTTTTTTATCAAAATAAACTGGATTTTTATCAATTGTTCCTATCGGAACCATATTTTTTAAATATTTTTTCATGAATCCTTTTCCTTAGTGGAATATTTTTTGTCTAACATATGAATCACTTTATATCTTTGTACTGGTTTCGTGTTTAATAACAATAGGGGGAACATAAAAAATAAAATGGCTAAAAATAGAAACAAAAAACTAGAAATCAATAAATAAATTATTGAAAAAATCACTGGAAAAAGAAATCCCAGTAGTATAATGAAATGACTCTTAACTATATTTTTCTTCTCGTTTTGAAGAAAAGTCATCATATCAGTATTTGAAAGCACGAAAGGTCTAATAACTAATTCTTCATTCAAAGCAGGTCTGTAGAGGAGTTTTGAGACAATGATCATTAGAAAAAAACCAAAAATCAAGGGCCAAAAACCACTGAATACCTGAACTTTTGTTATTTCTCTTACAATCACATAAAGGATAAGTGCTACTCCTGTTGAGAAAGCGATAGGAGACACTTTAAACTTTGTTTTAGAATGACCTAAGAACATCTTGTCTGTTTTCTTATCAAAAAAAACTGTTTCCCCTTCAAAATTACCAATTCCTACAAATTCAACGTCCTTTAACTTTATAATTTGATTTTCGTCCAAGAGAATCTCCTTTTTTCTTATCTGATGTACACTCAAACATTGCTTCCGTATCATCCAAGGATAGAAATCTAAGCAATAAACGCTATGTCTCCACTATTGAATGCTGGCTAGTTTTAAAAAGATTGATTCCATACGTTTCTACCATTCAAAAGTATTTTCTATCAGTCTAGCATAAAAAAGAAGTTACAACAAGTTTTTCTTGATTTTTAAAGCGGTTTCATATAGAATAAAATCATCACCTTATTTTATAGATAATTGTGATAAATCATTTACAACCTGTCAATAGAAAGGGAGTTTTTCTCTATGTTAATCGGAATTCCAAAAGAAATTAAGAATAATGAAAACCGTGTTGCCCTCACACCTGCTGGTGTCCACAGCTTAGTCGGTCGTGGTCATCGCGTCCTTATCGAAACAAATGCTGGTCTCGGTTCTGGCTTTACTGATGCTGACTATCAAAAGCAAGGAGCTGAGATTGTCGCTACTGCTGGTGAAGCTTGGGCTGCAGAATTAGTCGTGAAAGTAAAAGAACCATTAACTTCTGAATATGAGTACTTGCGTGAAGACCTGCTTCTATTCACCTACTTGCACATGGCCGCAGCGCCTGAATTAGCAGATGCTATGCTAGTAGCAAAAACAACAGGGATTGCCTATGAAACTGTCCATGATTCCCAAGGCCAGTTACCACTCCTTGTTCCTATGAGTGAGGTTGCAGGCCGTATGGCAGTCCAAATCGGTGCTCATTTCCTAACTAAGCAAGCAGGAGGTTCTGGTGTCCTACTGGGTGGTGTACCGGGTGTACCTAAAGGGAAAGTAAGCATCATCGGTGGCGGTGTCGTAGGGACCCATGCTGCTCGAATTGCGCTTGGTCTTGGTGCTCAAGTAACCATCCTTGATATCAGTGCTAAACGTCTCTCAGATCTCGAAGAGGTCTTTGGTCACCAAATTCAAACTCTCATGTCCAATTCATTCAACATCGAAGCCAGTGTGAGAGATGCGGATGTTGTAATTGGGGCGGTTCTCATTCCAGGTGCCAAAGCACCAAAATTGGTTACTGATGAGATGGTCAAACAAATGCGCCCAGGTTCAGTCATCGTTGACGTTGCCGTTGACCAAGGTGGCGTTATCGAGACAGCTGACCGTGTGACAACGCACGATGAACCTGTCTATGAAAAACACAGTGTGCTCCACTATGCCGTTGCCAACATCCCTGGTGCGGTTGCTCGTACTTCAACCATCGCCCTAACAAATGTCACTCTTCCTTATATCGAAGCTTTAGCAGAAAAAGGATTTGTACAAGCAATCTCTGAAGATGAGGGCTTGCGCCAAGGTGTTACCACTTATCAAGGTTACTTAACCAGTCTTCCAGTAGCCCAAGGTCTCGATAAAAAACATACTCCAATCGATGAACTAGTCTAAAAAATCTAATTATCAGATAAAAGAAAGAGCAATTCCACCTGAACTGCTCTTTTTTGCTATTCTGTTTCTTCTTGGACTTCTTCACGCTCTTCATTTTTAATTGGAGCTGGTTCATAAGCTCGGATAATCTGAGCGACAACAGGATGGCGAACCACATCCTTAGCTGAAAAATGAACAAAGTCAATCTGATGGATGTTCTTGAGTTTTTCTTGGGCATCAATCAAACCGGACTTGACATTACGTGGCAGGTCAATCTGACTGATATCTCCATTGACAATCATCTTAGAATTAAAGCCTAAACGAGTCAAAAACATCTTCATCTGCATGATGGTCGTATTTTGCGCCTCATCGAGAATGACAAAGGCATCATCCAAGGTCCGTCCACGCATATAGGCAAGGGGCGCAATCTCGATAATTTCACGCTCCATGAGACGAGTTGTTTGGTCTTTTCCCAGAATCTGATACAAGGCATCGTAAACAGGTCGAAGGTAAGGATCCACCTTCTCCTTAAGATCACCCGGAAGAAATCCAAGACTCTCGCCAGCTTCCACTGCTGGACGAGTCAAGATAATCCGCTTGACCTGCCCACGTTTAAGGGCAGTCACGGCCAAAGTAACTGCAAGAAAGGTCTTCCCTGTCCCTGCTGGCCCAATTCCAAAGGTCACATCATGCTGTTTAACACTGTCCACATAAAGTTTTTGACCCAGTGTTTTGACACGAATAGGTTTCCCTGTATTATCCTTGATAATTTCTTCTTCGTAAAGGGCGACAAACTTGTCGATTTCATCGTTTTTGACCATGCTAATTGCAGTCACCACATCTGGCGTACCAATGGTCATCCCACGGTTCACCAAGACCATGAGAGCTTGAATAACCTGACGAGCTTCCTCACAGGCAGTCTCTTCTCCCAAAACCTGGACAATCTCCGTACGAGCATGAATCACAACATCAAGCTCTTCTTCCATTAAACGAAGATGGCGTTCATTAGAACCAAAAAGATGAAACAGGTCATCTGGATGACTCAGTTGAATGTCAATTGAATGTTCCTTCAAATAAAGAACCTCTCTAATCCTTTTATTTCTTTTTATTATAGCAAAGGGATGGAGAAATTACTAGCCCAAACCCAGTGAATCATGCTAGTGTTCTAAGTATTCTTGCCAGATAGCGTCAAAGTCTCCTAGGTTAAAAGAGAAGCTGGCATGCTCCTCCAAAAAGCGACTGACCTCATCAAAATCATCTGTGTGTTTTGGAAAGGCTGATTCTTCAAAGGCTAGGTCTGCCAAGATAGCCTTGGGACTGTTACTTTTAGGATTACGCTCAGTCATGAGCCAAGTGTAAAATGATTTTCTCATAAGTCACCCTAGATCAACTCTGTCCCAAACTGGTCTTGCTTGATTTTACCAGCCTTCATCAAACCACCGAGTGCTTTCTTGAACTGACCTTTAGAAATACCAAAGGTTGCCTTGATGTCGTCTGGAGATGACTTATCATTCAAGGTCATGAAACCACCATTGCTTTCCAAGTAGGTCAAAATCATCTGAGCATCATTTTCCAACATTTCAAAGGAACGTGGTTTGAGGGAGAGATTCAAGGTACGGTCAACCTCGCGGAAACCAATGACACGCGCATCTAATACTTGCCCCAAACGTGGCTCTGCGTAGCGCTCGCTAGGATGGATAAAGCCAAGCATATTATTTTCTGGCAGATAGACAAAAGTTCCTGACAGCTTGAGGCGGTACACAATGGCTGGCCAGTTTTGGTTCTGCATGTTGTTGTAAGCAGGACGAGCCAGACGTTGGAAGTCTTCTTGATAAGCCAAGAGGCCCCAGATACGGTCTTTCTTGTCCACCTCAAGACGGATGTAGAGTTGGTCGCCCTTCTTAGGCCAGAGTTCCTTGAGCTCAGGGAGGATATCGAGTGACACAACGATTTCCTTGTCAGGAAGGCCCGTATCCACAAAGACACCCAAATCTTTACGAACTTCTGTTACAGTTCCCCAACCAAATTGGTCCTGAGTGGCAGTTACTTCTATGGTTGTCAGGCGCAGTTTTTGCTTCATATCCGTGTAGGCAAAACCTTTAACCGTATCCCCTACTGTATGTTGACCCTCTTCCTTAGCAAGAGCATAGGTTTGACCATCCTTTTGCACAAAGTAAAAACGGTCGTTTTCATCGATGATCAGTCCAACGATAAAACTTGCAAGATTTGTATTCATATTTCCTTCTTTCGAATAAAACTCAGCCAGCAATGCCAACTGAGTTTTTCTGTTTATTTTTAGACTTCCAAAAGTTCTTTTTCTTTGTTGGCAGTCATGTCGTCGATGTGTTTAACAGCATCGTCTGTTACTTTTTGAATATCTTTTTCAAGGGTCTTCAATTCGTCTTCAGTGATTTCTTTTGCTTTTTCTTGTTTCTTAGCTTCGTCCATAGCATCACGACGGATATTGCGGACAGCCACTTTAGCATTTTCTCCGACCTTCTTCACTTCTTTAGCAAGGTCACGACGAGTTTCTTCTGTGAGAGCAGGGATAACCAAGCGGATTACAGAACCGTCATTAGCTGGTGTAATACCAAGATCAGAAGCGTTCAAGGCACGTTCGATGTCTTTCAATGAAGACTTGTCAAATGGTGTTACTAACAAAACACGCGCTTCTGGAATGGTGATTGAAGCGATTTGGTTAAGAGGAGTTTCTACTCCATAGTACTCTACATGTACACGGTCAAGCAAGCTTGCATTGGCACGGCCAGCACGGATACCACCAAATTCACGAGCAAGTGATTGGTGAGACTGGGTCATTCTCTCTTTAGCTTTTTCAATAATTGCGTTAGCCATAATCTTTCTTATTCCTTTTCTTCGATATTATTTGAAACTGTTGTTCCGATATTTTCACCAAATACGACACGTTTGATATTACCAGGTTGGTTCATGTTAAAGACAACCAAGTCAATATCATTGTCCATTGAGAGGGTTGAAGCTGTTGAGTCCATGATACGAAGACCTTTATTGATAACATCACGGTGAGTCAATTCTTCAAATTTAACAGCTGTCTTGTCCTTCTTAGGATCAGCATTGTAAACACCGTCGACACCATTTTTAGCCATAAGAATGGCATCTGCTTCGATTTCAGCTGCACGAAGGGCTGCTGTTGTATCTGTTGAGAAGTAAGGTGAACCAATTCCAGCACCAAAGATAACGATACGGCCTTTTTCAAGGTGACGAAGGGCACGTCCACGGACATAAGGCTCTGCCACTTGTTGCATGGCAATAGCTGTTTGTACACGCGTATCGACACCAACTTGTTGCAATGAATCTGCCATCACAAGAGCATTCATAACAGTCCCAAGCATTCCTGTGTAATCTGCCTGAACGCGATCCATACCTGCTTCTGCTGCAGGTTCTCCACGCCAAAGATTTCCTCCACCAATAACAAGGGCAATTTCGATACCTAAGCTATGAACTTCTTGAATCTCTTTTGCGATTGTTTGAACTGTTTGGATATCAATCCCTACGCCACGTTCACCGGCAAGGGCTTCACCTGATAACTTGATTAAAATACGTTTATACTTGGGATTCGCCATTTTCACTCTCCTTTTTTTATCCTACCTATTTTATCACAATTTCTAAGATTTTTATAGTATGATGAGCAATTCTTTCAAAAAAATTAGACTGTTAAAAATTCCTCTAAGTCAGAAAGAGCACGCTCAGCAATTTTTTCATAACGAGCCTTCTTATCACGGATACGTTCGCCTTCCAACTCCTTGATAATACCGAAATTGACATTCATTGGTTGGAAATGTTTGCTGTCGGCATGGGTGATATAATGAGCCAGACTTCCAATCGCTGTTGTTTCTGGGAAAATAGCCTCGCTTTCTCCCTTGAAAAGACGAGCTGCGTTAATTCCTGCAACCAAGCCTGAAGCCGCTGACTCAACATAACCTTCCACACCCGTCATCTGACCAGCAAAGAAGAGGTTGGGCTGCTTCTTAGAACGATAGGTCTGCTCAAGAAGATTTGGTGAATCCATGTAAGAATTGCGGTGCATAACTCCATAACGTACAAACTCTGCATTTTCAAGGCCTGGAATCATTTGGAAGACACGCTTTTGTTCTCCCCATTTGAGGTGGGTCTGGAAACCAACGATATTGTAGAGGCTCCCAGCCGCATTGTCCTGGCGAAGCTGGACAACCGCATAAGGTGTTTTGAATTCTCCATCACGAGGTCCTGTGTAGTCGTCTGGATACTCCAAACCGACTGGTTTCATAGGGCCATAAAGCATGGTTTTAATGCCTCGTTTTGCCATGACTTCGATTGGCATACAACCTTCAAAATACTTTTCTTTCTCGAAAGAATTAAGCGGTGCTTCTTCTGCATTGACCAAAGCTTCATGGAAATCCATAAATTCTTGCTTCGTCATGGGAGCATTGAGGTAGGCAGCTTCTCCCTTATCATAACGTGATTTGAGGTAGACCTTGCTCATATCGATGGTGTTGACGTCGATAATAGGCGCTGCCGCGTCGTAGAAATAGAAACCATCGCCATCATTAAGGGCATGAATCTTTTCAGCCAGAGCATCGCTGGTCAAAGGACCAGTAGCGACAACCGTAATAACATCCGTCGGCAATTCTGTAATTTCATCACGAACCACTTCAATCAAGGGGTGGTTGGCCACTTTTTCAGTCACCATCTGTGAGAAACCATCACGGTCCACCGCAAGCGCACCACCTGCAGGAACACGTGTAGCCTCAGCAGATTCCAAGATAACAGAACCCAAGCGACGCATTTCTTCCTTGAGAAGCCCAACAGCATTTGTCAAAGCATCCCCACGCAAGGAATTGGAACAAACCAATTCAGCAAAATTGTCTGTTTTGTGCTGAGGTGTCGACTTGACACCGCGCATTTCATAGAGTTTAACTGGAATACCACGTTCTGCGATTTGGTAGGCTGCTTCAGAACCTGCCAAACCAGCACCGATAACATTGATATAAGATTGAGACACGACACTAATACCTCTTTGGGAGTGTGAAAACAAGATTCACATTGAAAAAGTCAACCGAACTTTCCTCGCTTTCGAATTTCCTGGCTCAGGCTGAAAAAGTCCACAGGACTTACTTCGCTTTCGAATTTCTTGGCTCAGGCTGAAAAAGTCCACAGGACTTACTTCGCTTTCGAATTTCCTGGCTCAGGCTGAAAAAGTCCCCCGGACTTTTTCACTCCCACAAATCTTTCTAATTTTTTCTTCTACTAGTATAACAAAAAAAGGGAAGAAGGCAAACTTCCCTGTTTAGTCATTTTCTTGATTTTCTTCCCAGTCGTGGTAGGCTGCGTAAAGCTGGCTCTTATTCCACTGGTAAATCTTAGCGACTTCCTTGATAGCTTGATTTTTCTTCATGCCTTGCTGGATGCGGACTTGGATTTCTAAGAACAAGTCCTCCTCGTCTTTTTCCTCCACATCCTGGCTGGCACCTTCAACGATGAGGAGGCATTCTCCCTTAAGTGGCGTTTCAGAGATACTTTCCAGCAATTCAGAGATCTTTCCTCGTTGGTATTCTTCATAGATTTTAGTCAATTCTCTAACCAAGACGACCGAGCGGTCACCGTAGACTTCTAACATATTTTCCAAAGTATCTGCCACACGATGGGGCGATTCATAGAAAATTTGTGTTTCAGGATAGTCTTTTTTCAAGTCGAAAAATTGCTTCTGCTGGCCTGATTTTCTGGGTAAAAAGCCGTAAAAGATATGTGGCTGTGGCGCTAAACCACTGGCAATCAAGGCAGAAATTCCTGCAGAGGCACCTGGAACGGTGACAACTGCAATTTCTTCCTCAATAGCTGCCTTGACCAAATCATGACCAGGGTCTGAAATACTAGGCAGACCCGCATCAGAAACCTGAGCAATACTTTGTCCTACCTTCAGGAAACCTATCAAATCAGGAATCTTTTCCTTGGCATTGTGCTCATGAAAACTAATCTGCTTGGTGGAAATGTCAAAATGCTTGAGCAAAAGCCCTGTATTGCGCGTGTCCTCAGCAGCAATCCAGTCCACCTCTTTCAAGGTCTGGATTGCTCGAAAGGTCATATCATCTAGATTACCAATCGGCGTTGCCACTAGGTACAGCTTGCCATAGGGAGACTGCCCCTTAAAACTTTTTTGAATCTGCATGCCTACTCCCTGTATAACAACTCGTCACAGAACATACATTCCTCGTCCTGCTCTCGACGTTGTCCATAAAAATCATTACATACGTGAAATCCGTCTTTATAAATCCGACGGACACTTTCACGAACATGCTTGGCCTTGACAGGAGCATCTGCTTCCACCTCACCCAAGCGTTCACGCAACTTACTATTTTCCAAACGAAGAGCTGTATTTTCCTCTACCAGGCTCTTGAGATTTTTCTTGATGGCTTCCACATCGGCCAAGGTTACCAATAACTGTTGGGAAAAATCATCCAGCGCGTCAAATAATTCTTTTTTGTCCATAAAACAGCCCTTTCCTTTCATTATCGTTCATTTTTGAGTTTATATTTCTTTCAAGACCAGATATTCCATGGCATTTTGAAAGCTGACATTAGCTTGCCACATTTTTCTAGCTTCTAACAAATCTTGTAGAATCACTCTTACTCTTGCTTGTAGGATATCTTGTCCACATAGAACTTCAAGAATCCGTAAAACCTGATCTTGTTTTTCCTTGTCATCTGCCAAGCTGGCTAGTTTGGCAACTTGCAGATAACTTTCTTTTTTCTTAGCTACTAACCAAGTCAGCAGGCGTTCACTTTCATCAACCAAGGTCCAAAAACTTGCCTGATTAGCCAACTTTTCTCCTTCAGCTCGCGATTGACTAAACTGAGCTAGGAGAGTCGCTTTTTTCTTAACCAGTCCCATTTGTTCTAAGAGCAAGATGAGCTTCTCTTCTTGTTTTTTAAAGTGAAAAATTTGCGTCCGACTTCGGATTGTAGGTAAAATCTTCTCCTCATCACTGGTCAAGAAGAAAATGTAAACTTCACTCTGGGGTTCTTCGATGACCTTGAGCAGAGAATTAGCTGCGTTAGGATGCATTTTTTCCGCCTGCTCGATAATAAAGACCTGTTGCTGGCTTTCAATCCCTGCTTGGGAAAACTGACCCACCAATTCTCGAATGCGTTCTGTCTTGATGACCTGATTTACTGGCTTAATCAAAGTGACATCGGGAAATTCTCCCTGCTCAATCAGCTTACAATTTCGGCATTTCTCACATGGTAAAACACCTACTTTATCTGTACAAAAGAGGCTCTTAGCCAAAAATTGCGCCATTTCCAAACTTCCAAAGAAACCTGAAAAAAGATAGGCGTGATTGAGCTGGTCTTGTTCTAGGATACGGACAAAACGGTCAAACTGATCTGGCTGCCAGGCCTTTAGTTGATCTTGTTTCATTTAGCCAATCCCATTCTATCAAACAAGACAGACTTGGTAGTTTCCACAACTTGCTCCAAAGGAAAACTAGCATCAATCTTGACAATACGACTTCCTTCTTTGTCCAGAAGAGAAAGGTAACCTTGACGGACTTTTTTATGCAAGTCCAATCCTTCCAAGTCCAAACGATTGACCTCACGATTGCTATTAGCAGCAATGCGAGCCAGTCCCTCTTCCACCTCGATATCAAAATAGAGTGTCAAATCGGGTTTAAGGCCGTCTGTCGCAAACTGATTGAGCCAGTCAATGGCGTCAATATCCAAGCCACGACCAAATCCCTGATAGGCAAGAGAACTATCGATGAAGCGGTCCATAATGACCAACTTGCCAGCTTCAAGTGCTGGAAGAACTTTTTCCACCAAGTGCTGTCTGCGACTGGCGATATAGAGAAGAAGTTCTGTCTTCGCATCCATCTGAGTATGACTTGGGTCCAAAATTACTTCCCGAATCTTCTCCCCAATCAAGACTCCGCCTGGTTCACGGGTCGTCAGCACCTCTACCCCTTTTTCCTCTAAAATTGGTAGCAGAGCCTCTAAAACACTGGTCTTTCCTGCCCCCTCTGGTCCCTCAAGAGAGACTAAAAATCCTTTTGACATGTCTAACTCATTTCTTTTTTACTACTTCTATTCTATCAAAAAAATAGGGGTTTGTGACAATCTTTTTGTCTTCTCATTTCAACCACCATAAAAGAGGCAGATAAAACTACCTCTTATTTACCTAATTCTTGTGTTCGTTTGTAGGATTGATGAACTGCATCCATGACTGTTCCTCGAAAAGCATGCGCTTCTAAGCTTGCTACACCAGCGATAGTCGAACCTCCTGGGCTACAAACTTGGTCTTTCAAGACTCCAGGATGCTCTTGGCTTTCTAGGACCAATCGTCCAGCGCCGACAACTGTTTGAGCTGCCATTTTCAATGCTGTTTCTCGTGGTAATCCTGTCTGAACACCTGCATCTGCCAAGGCTTCGATAAAGAGATAGACAAAGGCCGGTCCACAACCTGCAAGACCTGTCGCTGCGTCGATTAATCCTTCTCCCAGTTCAACCAAGAGACCAGCCTTAGTTAAAAGCTGACAAAAGAGCTCACTGTCCTCAGCCCTGCAATTAGAAGACAAGGCATAACTAATCACTCCTTGTCCGATAGAAGCAGGGGTATTTGGCATCATACGAATAATTCGGTGTTGACTTGGGATAAGACTTACTAGTTTTTCTAAAGTCAATCCAGCTGCCATGGAAATCAAAAGAAGACTTTCTCTTTTTTCAAGGATGGTCTGGTATTGAGAAAGCAGTTCAGAAAACTGAGCAGGCTTCACTCCTAGAAAAATCACATCTGCTTCTGCAAAGATTTCGTCATTGCTGGAAGCCTGACCACCAAAGTTGGCGATGAAAGCATCCACCTTGGCTTGACTACGATTGGCAAGAAGAATGTCATCACACGTCTTGGCCTGCAAAACAGACTTGGCCAAGCTAGCACCCATATTCCCCAAACCGATAAATCCAATCTTCATCTCTTACTCCCTTATCTGTCCATCACCAGTGATCACATACTTGTAGCTGGTCAACTCTTTCAAGCCCATGGGACCACGCGCGTGCAATTTCTGAGTAGAAATCCCCATTTCACAACCAAGACCAAATTGGCCACCATCTGTGAAACGAGTTGAGGCATTAACATACACCGCTGCAGAGTCCACTTGATCTGTAAAGTAAGCTGCAGCTTCAGCATTTTCAGTCACAATGGCATCCGAATGATGGGTACTGTGGGCTTCAATATGGGCAATCGCTTCTTCTAAACTGCTCACAACCTTAACAGCTAGAACATAGTCTAAAAACTCGGTGTCAAAGTCTTTTGCTTCAGCTACTTTACCTGAAACAAACTGGCTTGCTTTGCTATCCAAGCGGAATTGAATTGGCTCCAACCCAGCTTCTTTTCGATCTTCAACCAGTACCTTCTCCAAGCAAGGAAAGAAGCTTGCTGCCTTGTCCTCATGAACAATTAGAACCTCCATGGCATTGCATACAGAAGGACGACTGGTTTTAGCATTGTTGATAATAGATAAAGCTTTATCTTCATCTGCGTCCTTATCGACATAAACATGAACAATCCCAGTTCCTGTCTCGATAACAGGTACGATAGCATTCTCAACCACTGCATTGATCAAGCCAGCTCCTCCACGAGGAATAAGAAGGTCTAGATAGCTCTTGGCCTTCATCATAGCATAGCTACTTTCTCGGCTAGTATCTTCCACTAGTTGAATCACATCTGGGTGAATAGTCGTTGTCTCCAAGCCCTTCTTCAAGGCTGTGACAATAGCATGAGCTGTTTGGTAGGCATCCTTACCACTACGAAGAACAACCGCATTCCCACTCTTGAGAGCCAGAGCAGCCGCGTCAGACGTCACATTTGGACGACTTTCATAGATAATACCGATAACGCCCATAGCCACACGTTTTTTGGTGATCACTAAGCCATTTTCAAGATGATTGGTTTCTAAAACTTCACCGATTGGATCTGGTAAAGCAACCACTTCACGAATCCCAGTTGCCATCGCTTCTATACGACCTGCATCCAAATAAAGACGATCCAGCATCACATCTGAGATTTTACCCTTAGCCGCTTCCATATCGAGGGCATTGGCCGCTAAAATTTCCTCAGTAGCAGCCACTAAGTGATCAGCCATGGCTAGCAGAGCTTGGTTTTTCACGACTTCACTGGCTGTGTTAATTGATTTTTTAACAGCCTGTACCTGTTCAAATTGTTCTTGTGTACTTACCATAGTTTACCTCTAAAATTCTGTAAAGAGTAGTTGGATTTCAGGAGTAATGGAAATCCAGTCATCACGGTGAATCAAGACACCCTTGGCTTTTTGAGAACGCAACATATCCTCCAAAGCAGATGCACCAAATTGCACACGCCCTTTTCCAAGTGATTTTCCACTTTCCTTGTCAAATACTGTCACGATATCACCATAAGAAAAGGCGCCTTCTGCTTCAACAATACCAGATAAGAGAAGACTCTTGCCATGTTGAGAGAGAGCTTCTGCAGCCCCTTTATCAACCCAAATAGAACCTTGACTCTGAGCATAAAAGGCCAGCCATTGTTTCTGGGTACGAAGTCCCTTCTCTTGCGCAACAAAGTAGGAACCATCCTTGGTCTCCTCAGCTGCTTCAATCATGGCATCTGACTTCAAGGATGAGCAGATATAAACAGGAACTCCTGATTCCGTCGCGATAGTTGCAGCTTTGATTTTGGTTAACATGCCACCTGTACCATTAGACGAACCTGCTCCACCGGCCATATCAATAATCTCACGATTGATAGTATCGATTTTCTCCAAGCGTTTGGCTCTTGGATATGAATTAGGATTTCCAGTATAGAGACCGTCCACATCTGTCAAGAGAACCAAAAGGTCTGCTTGGACCATGGCCGCTACCTGGGCACTTAGAGTGTCATTGTCCCCAACCTTGAGCTCATCAATGACGACACTGTCATTCTCATTGATGATAGGAATCGCGCCACGGTTGAGTAAAACCGACAAAGCCTGATGAGCATTTTTATAACGGCGCTTATCCACAAAGTCATCCTGGGTCAGCAAGATTTGTGCAGAAACGATTTGGCGCAAGAGAAGATTGGTCGTGTATTCTTCCAACAAAAGGCCTTGCCCTACCGCTGCTGAAGCCTGTTTATCAGCAATCTTAGTCGGACGCTTTTTAAATCCTAAGGCCCCAAAACCAGCCGCAATGGCACCTGACGACACCAAAATCAATTCATGACCAGCCTCGTGCAGCATAGCCAACTGTTGGGTAATAGCTTTTACTTTACTACGTGATAAACTTCCATCCTCATTCGTCAGAGAAGAAGTCCCCACCTTAAAGACAATCCGTTTGAATTTCATAGTCTCACTCCGATTCTTCATATTTATCCATTATAACATGAATGGCAGGAAATAGAAAAGAGTTGATAGGAAAAAGGTCGAGACAAGTCATCTCAACCTTTTATCACGTCTAATTCTTTCTCAATCTCTCCAAGGTTTTCTTAAAAAGCTCTGGAATATCTGCTGTAAATTCCAAAGTCTCACCTGTTCTCGGATGGGTAAATCCTAGCGTCTTGGCATGAAGAAATTGTCCATGCCCTTTCAAAGTCTTGCGAGGACCATAGACTTCATCACCAGCGACTGGATGACCAATATAAGACATGTGAACACGGATTTGATGGGTGCGACCTGTTTCCAGCTGCAGCTCCACTAAGCTATAATCACCAAAGCGTTCCAAAACGTGGAAACGGGTCACTGCAGGTTTCCCTTTAGCAGTCACAGCCTGTTTCTTACGGTCTTTTTCACTACGGCCAATCGGAGCTTCAATGACACCACGATCATTAGGCAGATTTCCATGAACAATCGCCCAATATTTGCGGAGAGACTTTTTATCCTTCAGTTCTTGAGCAAGTGCTAGATGCGCCTCATCGTTTTTAGCAATCATGAGAAGGCCTGACGTATCCTTATCAATACGATGAACAATTCCTGGACGCAGAACCCCATTGATACCCGATAAATCCTTAATATGGTACATAAGGGCATTTACCAGAGTTCCACTAGTATGACCAGCACTCGGATGCACAACCATTCCTTGAGGCTTGTTAACGACGGCCACATCCTCATCTTGGTAGATGATATCTAGCGGAAGATTCTCAGGCACATACTCTAAAACCTCTGGTTCTGGCACATGGTAAGTGACGATATCGCCCTCTTGGACAGTGTATTTAGCTTTCTTGACTTGGCCATTGACCAAGACCTGGCCTGATTTGATTTGTTCATTCGCGAGACTGCGTGATAATTCTGTCAAATCCGACAAAGCTTTATCTAAACGCAGGCCACCAGTTTCAATTTTAATTTCCATTTATTTCCTCTTTTAGCATTGCAATCAATAAAATAATCACTCCAACAGTCAGATAGCTATCTGCCACATTGAAAATTGCAAAATTGATAAAGTCCACATGAAACATATCCACAACAAAGCCCTGACTGAACCTGTCAATGAAGTTTCCAAGACCACCTGCAATAATCAAGGTCAAACCCAAGACCATCCAGAATGAGTCCTCCATGTGTTTATGTAGATACCAAATGGCACCAATCACGACAACCAGAGTAATGACAGCGAATAACAACTGCTGATCTTGTAAGATAGAAAAGGCTGCCCCTCGATTTTGCAGGTAGGTCAAGCTAACGAAATTGGGAATCCAAGATCGTACTTCACCCAATGGAATTTGCTGGACGATGTAGGATTTTACCAACTGATCAAGCCCAATCAAAAGCAGTACAATGACTGCCACTATTCCTCTTTTTTTCATGATTTCCTCTTCTGATTAAAATATTCTTGCATGACTTCTACAAAGAGAGTCCCAGCTTGACTCAGCTCCACTTCTTCACGTTTAACATAAACCATGCGATTATCTAGGTTATCCTTGAGACGAATAACTGTGATACCATTAACACTATCACTATCTAAAAATCCAGAACCTGTCGCATAGGCGTCCGTCCGCTCCAAAATACCATTCAAGGTAGCACGGTCTGTCACATTGAACATCTGTGAGCTCGCACTGGTATCAACAAAATTCTCTGAATAATAAAGGTACTCGTCTTTCTCTTGAGTAAAACGAACCGTTGGTAAATCAGCTAAATCCTCCATAACCAATTCCTCTTTCTGAGCCAAAGGATGCCCTTCACGAAGATAAATGTGGGTATGGAAGGGAATCAACTCAATAACCTCCAGACCTAGCTTTTCAACCCGTTGCATAATCCCCTTTTTATTTTGATTGTTGAGGTAGATAATCCCAATTTCACTATGTCCTTGCGCTACTTCGTCTAAGATTTGAACAGTAGTTGATTCAAAAATACGGAAATTCTTATAGTCAGGATAGCGCTCTGAAAAGGCCGTAATAGTTGGTGGCAAGAAGTCATAGTGCTGACTAGCAATGGAAAATTCATCTTTTTCTTCTTCAGGATTGGCATACTGATTTTGAAAAATATCAAATCCTTTAACCAATTCTTGAGCTTTTTCATAAAATTCCATACCACGACGAGTCAAGAAAGTCCCTGAGCTGGTCCGACGGAAAATCTTAAAGCCCAACTCTTTTTCCAAATCACGAACAGAAATAGACAAACTCGGCTGACTAACATACATCTTTTCAGCAGCTTCACGAAAAGTACCGCTATTCGCAATAGCCACAACATAACGTAATTGTTGAATGTTCATCTTCTACCCCCAACTTCTTTATCTTTTCATTATACCATATTTTAGAAGTTTTCCATCGAAGAAAAATAATGTCACTCATAAAATTCATCTACACTAAGAACGAAAAAATCATGGGTTCCAAAACAAAAAAAGAGGCTCTCCGAAATCTCGGAAAGCCTTATTTAATGCTACTTCTAGCTTCCTCGCCTTTATATTTCAAGGCTCGGGATAAAAAGGTTCACTGGACCTTTTTATTTAGCGATTGGGTAAACAGAAACTTGTTTTTTATCGCGTCCTTTACGTTCAAAGCGTACTACGCCTTCAACTTTAGCGAACAAAGTATCGTCTCCACCACGTCCAACGTTTACACCTGGGTAGATGTGTGTACCACGTTGACGGTAAAGGATTGATCCACCTGTTACAGTTTGTCCATCAGCTGCTTTAGCTCCAAGACGTTTCGCTTGTGAATCACGTCCGTTTGATGTAGAACCTCCACCTTTTTTGTGGGCGAAAAGTTGCAAGTTGTTAAGAGTCATTTTTAACATAATGTTTTCCTCCGTGTTAGTTTTCTGTGATAACTCTGGTTTGGACGAACTCAGAAGAGTTCTCCGATAAGTTTGCCATACCTAAGAAAAATGATTCAAAGAATAACTGGGTCATTTCTCTCTGGTGTGAAGGAAGATCTTTTGGTATTTCAACCATCAGATAGCCACCTTCATCTTCGTTTAATTCTAGGATTGGTTCATAGCCTGCAAATTTCTCAATAGAATTGATAAAGTTAATGGCAAGCGTAGAAACCGATGCACACACGACATCTAAGCCGTATTCGCCACTCTCGGCGTGTCCAGTAATTTCCGCACTCCTCAGCTCGCCATCTTCGGCTCTCTCAAAGACTGCTTGTATCATGTGTTCTCCTTAAAATTAAGCGTTGATTGCGTTGATGACAACTTTTGTATATGGTTGACGGTGACCTTGTTTACGGTGGCTACCTTTTTTAGGTTTGTACTTGTAAGTAACAACTTTCTTTTGTTTTCCTTGTTTTTCAACAGTTCCAACTACAGTAGCTCCAGCAACAAGTGGAGTTCCGACAACAGTGTTTTCACCACCAACAAGAACAACTTCGTTAAAAGTAACTTCTTGACCAGCTTCAACGTTCAATTTTTCAACGTAAACTGCTTGACCAACTTCAACTTTAACTTGTTTTCCGCCAGTTTTGATAATTGCGTATGTGCTCATTATGCACCTCCTATGATTTTTATGGGTTTCCCCGAATTTTTTGTGAAGACTCGCCTAGCATCGTGGGACGAACCACTTAAACTTGAATAATCAAGCAACGATGTTCGTGCGGTTGCACAGGATCGTGCATAGTCAACTCTTCAAGTATAGCATATCTCCTATTTTCTTACAAGTAATAACACCTAAAATGAAGCTTTTTCTTTTACTTTTTTCTGCCAAGAGGCAAAAAGCATGCTAATGTAAAAAATGCTCATCATAATAGGAACACCAAGAATGGTCTTTTCATGATAGAAAATCGTCAAATAGGCTGAAAAGACAACGCCAAGGACAAAACTACTAAGCAGGCTAACAAATATAAATCCTTCACGCAAAAAAGGTGTGTGCTTGGTTCGGAAATAATCTCCAAAAGCCAGCATGGTCCGTTTGATATTCCCTGTCATAAAAGCGTTATTATAGGCAATACCCGACACTTCTCCAAAAGCAGTTGTCACCAGTCCCATACAGAAAGCTAAGGGCGGCACTAGATAGATATTATCTACAGTTTGCGGCACAAAACCAATAATGATTGATAAGATTGCCAAAGGAATCAGTGACAGAATTGGTTTTTTCACAATTCTCAATTTTTCCTTATAAATCGTTAGTAAAAAGACTCCCATCATAAAAGCTAGTAAGGTCATTACTTTGGCACTGGCATCTGACACATTGTGTTGAATGAGTCCCACTGATAAAAAGACTACATTCCCAGTTTGTCCAGCTACAAGAGTATTCCCTCGCACAATAAACGTATAGGCATCTACATAACCTGCACAAAAAGTCAAAAAAAGTGCTAGCCTCTTAGACTGACGTGATATTTTTCTTATAGGTAATAACCTCATTTTCCCTCCCATTTCATTTACTCATCTCATTATTGTACCACTTTCTTTGGAAAAGACCTAGTAGCTTATTTGAAAATTTTTACCCTCTGTTGGATAGTCTCGTTTATCTATGTTATAATGAAAGAAGGATTTGAAATCGAAAAAGGAGTAACTATGCTTAAATTAGGTGTCATCGGAACAGGGGCTATCAGTCACCACTTCATAGAAGCAGCCCATTCCAGTGGAGAATACAAGCTGGTCGCAGTCTATTCTAGAAAACTAGAAACTGCGGCAACCTTTGCTTCTCGCTATCAGGATATCCAACTCTTTGATCAAGTAGCAGACTTCTTCAAGAGCTCCTTTGATGTGGTCTATATTGCTAGCCCAAACTCCTTGCATTTTGCTCAGGCAAAAGCTGCATTGTCTGCAGGGAAACATGTCATTCTTGAAAAGCCAGCTGTCACTCAGCCACAAGAATGGCTAGATTTGAGACATACAGCTGAGAAAAATCACTGTTTTATCTTTGAAGCAGCTCGTAATTATCACGAGAAAGCTTTCACTACTATCAAAAACTTTTTAGCAGACAAGCATGTGTTGGGAGCAGATCTCAACTATGCCAAGTATTCTTCCAAGATGCCGGACTTGTTGGCTGGACAAACACCAAATGTCTTTTCAGACCGTTTTGCTGGTGGAGCTCTTATGGATTTGGGGATTTATCCTCTCTACATTGCCGTTCGTCTCTTTGGAAAATCTAATGACGCGACTTACCATGATCAACAGCTTGACAATAGCATTGACCTAAATGGAGATGGAATCCTCTTCTACCCTGACTTTCAAGTTCATATCAAGGCTGGGAAAAACATCACTTCCAATCTTCCTTGCGAGATTTATACGACAGATGGAACCCTGACGCTCAACACCATCGAACATGTCAGCTCGGCTATTTTTACCGACCACCAAGGAAATCAAGTCCAGCTCCCTATCCAACAGGCTCCTCATACGATGACTGAGGAAGTCTCTGCATTTGCACACATGATCCAGCAACCAGATCTGAATCTCTACCAAACTTGGCTGGAAGATGCAAGTTCAGTTCATGAGCTACTATATACCATGCGCCAGACTGCTGGCATTAGATTTGAGGCAGAAAATGAAAACTAAACTACCGACTGAATGGCAAGAACTGAGTGACCAACTCGGTTTCCAAGAATTCACCCCCATTCAAATTCAACTATTTGAGCCCCTTCTTGCTGGAGAAAATCTTCTAGGAGTGAGCCCAACAGGAACTGGTAAGACCCTAGCTTACCTTCTACCAAGTCTTCTCAGACTACAAAAGAAAAAAGCCCAACAACTCTTGATTCTAGCACCAAATACAGAACTTGCTGGACAGATTTTTGATGTATGTAAAACGTGGGCTGAAGCTATCGGCTTAACTGCCCAACTCTTCTTATCAGGTTCGAGTCAGAAACGCCAGATTGAACGCCTAAAAAAAGGACCAGAAATTCTGATTGGAACCCCTGGCCGTATCTTTGAACTAATTAAATTGAAAAAAATCAAGATGATGAATGTGGAAACCATCATCCTGGATGAATTCGACCAATTGCTAGATGATTCTCAGATTCACTTTGTCGAGAAAATCACTCACTACGCACCGCGTGACCACCAACTGGTCTACATGAGTGCGACGACCAAGTTTGACCAAGAAAAGATTGCACCTAACACACGTACCATTGATCTTTCTGACCAAAAATTGGACAACATCCAGCACTTCTACATGCAGGTAGATCAACGTCACCGAGTGGATATGCTACGAAAACTGGCTCATGTTGAGGATTTCCGCGGTCTGGTCTTCTTTAACAGCCTGTCAGACCTTGGAAGCACAGAAGAAAAACTACAGTATCGGGATATCTTGGCTGTTTCTCTTGCTAGTGATGTCAATGTTAAATTTAGAAAAGTCATCTTAGAAAAGTTTAAAGACAAGCAACTAACTCTGCTTCTGGCAACAGACCTTCTGGCTCGTGGGATTGATATCGATAGTTTAGAATGTGTCGTAAACTTTGATGTTCCTAGAGACATCGAAACCTACACTCACCGTGCTGGCCGTACTGGTCGCATGGGCAAAGAAGGTTATGTTATCACTCTAGTAACCCATCCTGAAGAGCTTAAAAAACTTAAGAAGTTTGCAAGTATACGAGAAATTGTTTTGAAAAACCAAGAACTCTATATTAAATAATGTTGGCCTTCGCCAACCTCTGATTTAAAATAAGATCCTTAGAATACGAGTTCCTAAGGACCTTATCTCAAGACTGAGCTTGGGACAATAGCCCCTTATCTCCAAAAAAGCAACGGATTTGCCGTTGCTTTTTTGTGGTTGAAAACTATTTTGTCACAACCTCTTTTTGCTTACTAAAAATTAAAGAATTCCATGGCCTGTTTGAAAAGTAATTCCGTATACTCTGGGTCTTCTTGGGCAATGGTAACTTGATCTTGAATCATTTCCAAATCATCCGTTATCATGCCGTCAGCTCCCAATTGAACAGATTTATCAAAGGACTCTGAACTATTGATGGTCCACACGTACAATTTCTGATCGGTATTCCAAAGCTTGTTGACAAAATTTTCATCTAAAGTTGAATACTCCATGGTATAACCTGTAGCCTTGGTTCTTGGAAAAATACTATTATAAGGTAGGATAAAATAGACTGGAATTTGAGAATCATAGACTAGCACCTGATCAATCACATGGTAGTCTAAAGATTGCATTTGGTGACCATTCTGCTTAAGAACCGATCCATATTTTTCCAAAAAGCGTTTCATCATATCTGGACTATCTTTTCGACTGGTTTTAATTTCAATAAGGAGTTTTTGATGCAATTCATTGGCTTTATTGAGATAGTCATCAAAACTGGACACCTTGCTATGATAGCCATTTTCTGAAATATCAAGTTTGGTTAATTCTTCCAAAGTGAGATCCTGAGGATTGGCATTAACTCCTGTCAGATTCTTGATATTAGCATCATGCATCATGACAAACTGGCCATCTTTTGTTTCCTGAACATCTGTCTCAACGAAGTCTGGACTTAGTTGAGCCGTCTTTTCTAAAGATTGGACGGTATTTTGCACACCATTCTTATTAGATACTCCCCTGTGAGAGATAATCAAAGGTTTATTAGCAACTGGAGCTTCCAAATAAACATAACCCTCAAGAGCGAAAAAGATACAAGCACAGCCCATCACTCCCCATCTCATCCAGTGGTCTTTCTTTCTCCTTGGTGTGATTTCAAGTTCTTCTCCTGTTAGGAAGGAAACAAACTTAATGAGAAAGTAAGTCAAGGCTATGTAGTGGAAATTCTTAATCAAGACAAAGTTGATAATTCCCAGTACAAGAGATTCCTTATGGGTCAGACCATCCATCAGTGCCTGACTTGCTAATATTGGAATCAACAGAAGAATGAAAAATAGGTAGGTTTTGACGATAATCCAAAGCAAGTTCCAAGTATAAAACCAGGAGTGCTTTCTTGTCTTCTCTAAACTGTATCTGACAGCTTCTTTGACTGTTTTCTTTTCAAATAAAAGCTGAGGTAGGGCAAACATAAAACGCACTGAAATGTAAAATAGAAGTAAAGCCAGAATAGTGACCACTATACCTACCAGCCAATACTTGTCTTCCACATAATCAACGATAAAGTCCGGAATGACAATTTTATTGAGATAGTAAATCTTTAAAATCTTTCGAATCAACGGAAAAAGCATCATGACATAAAAGAAGATAAAGGCTATCTTAGCAAGCGTGACTTGCTTCATAAACAAGAAACTTTGTCGAAAGACCTTGCGACTATACTCCAGCAGGGTTCTCTTTTCATGATAGAGGAGGTGTCGAGCTCCGATGAAGAGAAGTCCTATCTGGTAATAGGCGACCAATAAATTAACAATTACAAGAACAAATAAAGCAAGACTAACAAAGGGTGAGCCCGTTATTATTTCAAAAATATTATTGTAGGAAAGAAATAGATAGCCTGTCTGACGAAGCAAAAGTCCAGCAATCCAAGAATTTGATGGTAACCAGACAAACTCAATCATCATGAAAATCAAGAAAAAAAGAAAGAGTATTTTATCTAGATTAAAGTATATCTGCTTAAAACCTAGATTTTTAGGTTTTTCAGGTTTCATAGGCACTCCTAGTCAAATAATTGAGACAAGTCCAAGCCTCCAAAAGGATTGTTTGATAGGCTACTTTCTGTCCCTAACAATTCTCTAGCTTGATCCGACTCTAGGAAGGACTCGTAAACACGCGCCGTCATTCGAGCATCCTCTAAGCTATTATGAGACTGACCTTTGAATCCAAGAAACGAAGCAACAGATTGCAATTTAAGATTGGCAATACCATGTAAATCTGAACTCCGACGTTCAAAAGCTTCATCATACAGATCTACCTTATACTGCTCGCTGTAGTCTAAACCATGCTCTGCTAGAATAGGCAAATCACTTTTAGCAGCATTGTATCCAACCATCGGCAAAGCACCCACAAAATCTTGGAATTCTTTTATAACTTTCTCCACTGGTGGAGCATCCTTTAAGGTCTCGGCTGTAATCCCAGTCAAACCATTGATAAAACTTTTTAGAGGTACACTGGTATGAACATAAGAATCATAGGCATCTATTTCCTGACCATCACTAAAATGCACTGCCGATACTTGAATCAAGTGTGTTTGCCCTTCATGCTGATTAAATTCTAAGTCAAAAGCAATGTAATCTTCTAATCGTTCCATTTTCTACCTCTCCTATACTGTTATTTTATACTCTTCGAAAATCAAATTCAAACCACGTCAACGTCGCCTTGCCGTAGGTATATGTTACTGACTTCGTCAGTTCTATCCACAACCTCAAAACAGTGTTTTGAGCAGCCTGCGGCTACTTTCCTAGTTTGCTCTTTGATTTTCATTGAGTATTACTTGAGCAACTATACTATTTAGAAATAAA
Organism: Streptococcus mitis; assembly: GCF_946190155.1. Taxonomy (GTDB): domain Bacteria; phylum Bacillota; class Bacilli; order Lactobacillales; family Streptococcaceae; genus Streptococcus; species Streptococcus mitis_CL. The sequence goes on along the minus strand of NZ_CAMHZL010000002.1, from coordinate 211,732 downwards.
AGAAGCCATCAGGTTAGCATTTAACCTAAACAGCTCCTTGATTATCCTCCAAATAAACGAGCAAAAAAGCCTTTCTTAGTTGATTGGACTTCTTCTTTTGCTTGGTCCAGCTCTAGCTTAAGATTTTCTTGATCCTTCATGGCTTGAAGGGTCAATTGTTGCTGCTGATCGAGTTGTTTGTCTTTCTCAGCAATCTGACGGTCTTTGATACGCATCTGCTCGTCTTTTTCTGATAACTGACGATCCTTTGCTTTTAATTGTTCATAAAGACGAAGAATTTCTGCATTCTTCTCATCAACCAGAATCTCCATCAGCTCACGTTGCTTGACATCTTCACTGACAGGCTCATCTTCAAAAATCGTTTTTTTATAGATTTCTTCTAGCTTAATCAAGCCACTTCTGGTAACTACTGTTACCCCTTTGTCATTTTTATCTGTGTCTTCTTCTGGTAATTCTTTGACACGGTTATTGATTGCTTGGCGAGATAATCCTAAGACCTCTGCAATCTCACTGACGGTCATTTCAATACTCATAATATCCTCTGAAACGTTTTCTAGCTTTTCTTTACTTAAATCTTATCATAAGCTAGAAAAACTGTCAAATTTCCGCTTAATCTAAAGCCTTTAAAAAGGCTAATAAGACTTGAGCAGAGCGACTAAGACTTGAGCAGAGCGACGTCCAGCTTCAATAATAAACTCATCAAAAGAGATGTTTGCTTCATGGTTGGCATTGTCACTCATAGCTCGGATGACTAAGACTGGAAGATTAAGGGCATGCGCTGCCTGAGCAATCGCTGCCCCCTCCATCTCAACAGCCAAAACTTCTGGGAAATGAGACTTAATCGCTTCTATCTTATCATTTCCTGCAACAAAACTATCTCCTGTAGCAATCAAACCAAGATGCCAGTTCTGATCCAATTGAGATAAACTCTCTTGGATTTTAGCAACAAAGGTTTTATCTGATTCGAAATAAAGCGGTTGTTGCGCCATTTGTCCATAAGCATAACCAAAAGCTGTGACATCCACATCATGATAGGCTAATTTGTCAGCAATCACAACATCACCAACAGCAATACCTTCTGCCACTGCCCCAGCAGATCCTGTGTTAATCAAAGCGTCCACCTGGAAATGATCAGCTAAAATCGCCACACTCATAGCAGACATGACCTTACCAATTCCACTCTCTACAAGAACGACTTCATGCGAGGCAATGGTTCCTGTATGATAGGTATTGCCTAAAACAACTTGCTCCTGGGCATTGTCTAAATGCTGGACCAGATAAGCCAGTTCTTCTGGCATAGCCGCAATAATTCCTATTTTCATTTCTATTCCTTTTCTATTACAAAAGTTTCATTGCTAAGACAAGCAAAATCAAGAGAAAGATGACTGCGAATAAGATTTTATTCAACTTAGAATTGAAGACATTTCTCTTGGTATTTTCAATGCGACGGCTTTTATGAATAGACGGTTCGACCTGAATCTTCAAGGTTTCCTGGCTAAAACCATGATCCTTAGGATTGGCATAACCAAAACGGGAAGAAGAGGTTGGTAAAATTTTTGTCTCCTCATCATCTAGCAAAGGAGGACCTGAAATCTTTTCGCCTCTATTAGCTCTTTCAATCATTTCATCCGTTAATAAAGGTTTACCCATACTGACCTCCTCTATTTTTTTTGCAATTCCCAATACTGAACAGCCATAATTGTCTTGGCATCGCAGATATGACCTGATTGGATCAATTCCTTGGCTTCTTCTAAGCTCACTTCAAGAACTTCCAAGGTCTCATCTTCATCCTGCGGACGCGGATTTTCCACTTTCGTCAAATCGCTTGCTAGGTATAGTTTTAATTTTTCATTACAAAAGCCAATGGCTGAATAAAAGTCATACAAAAGTTCTAATTTCCCTGTATAGGCTGTTTCTTCCTCTAATTCACGAAGGGCTGCTGCAACAGGGTCTGTATTTTCTCCTACTTCCAACTTTCCGGCTGGAATTTCGTAAGAGACTGCCTCGATAGCTTTACGGTACTGCTTGACCAAGATGAGTTTTTGCTCATCGGTTACGGCTAAAACGCAGACAGCTCCATTGTGGAAAATCAAATCACGTTGGGCAGTTCCCTTACCTTCTGGTAATTCAACCTGGTCTTGAACCAGTTTAAAAATTGGTCCTTGATAGATTTCTTTTCGACTAAGCGTTTTTTCTTCAAATTCCATGATAGGCTCCTACTGATTCTTAGGATGATGAGGAAGGCGAGTTGCATATTCGTCTTTATTGACCTGACGTCCACGACCAATAGCAATAGCATCCGCTGGAACGTCTTTGGTAATAGTTGAACCCGCACCAACGAGGGAATTGTCACCAAGTTCTACTGGCGCAATAATGGTTGAATTTGAACCAACAAAGACATTGTTGCCAATGACTGTCTTGTATTTGTTTTTTCCGTCATAGTTGACTGTAATGGTTCCTGCACCAAAATTAACTTTGCTACCCACTTCACAGTTTCCGATATAAGTCAAATGTCCAGCCTTAGTATTCTCACCGATTGAAGAACCTTTCACCTCAACAAAGTTACCAATGTGGACTTGGGCAGCTAGGCTTGAGCCTGGACGAATATGGGCATAAGGACCGACTGTCACACCGTCCGCAACACTACTTTCCTCAATCATAGAGTTGGTAATAACAGCTCCTGCTCCGATAGTGCTATCCACTACATAAGTACCGTTTGTCAAAACAGTCTCAGCACCAATTTTCGTTTGCCCCTTCAAGCTAACATTGGCTTCGATTTGAACTTCAGGAGCAATCTCAACATCAATATCGATATAAGTTGCTTCTGGATTGACAAAACTAACACCGTTGACCATGTGTTTATGATTGATGCGACGACGCATAACCGACTCAGCAGTCGCAAGAGCCACACGATCGTTTACTCCAAGACTCTCATCAAAATCTTTCAAAGTATAAGCACCAACTTTTTCACCAGCTTCACGGAAAATGCCAATGACGTCTGTAATATAGTATTCGCCTTGAGCGTTATTGGTATTGATATTTTTCAAAGCCTCAAACAAACGCTCGTTATCAAAAACATATGTTCCAGTGTTGATTTCCTTGATTTGCTTTTCAAAATCTGTAGCATCCTTCTGCTCAACAATGCGAAGAACCTCAGCATTGTCATTACGTACAATTCGTCCATAGCCAAAAGGATTATCTGTTTCAGCAGTCAAGATAGTGGCCACATTTTTATGTTTGATGTGGAAATCAATCAAGTTTTTCAAGCTTTCACCTGTGATTAAAGGAGTATCCCCTGCGATTACCAAGGTATGACCTGACAAACCTTCTAGGATAGGCTCTGTCATCATAACTGCATGGCCAGTCCCTAACTGTTCAGATTGAGTTACAAATTCTGTCTGTCCAGCCAAGACCTCTTCCACCAATTCCGCCTTGTGTCCTACAACTGTTACTGTCTTTTCAGGTTGGATAGCTCCCACACTACGGAAAACATGTTCTAGCATAGAAATACCCGCAACCTTGTGCAAAACTTTTGGCAAATCCGATTTCATGCGAGTTCCTTTACCCGCTGCTAAAATAATGGCATAATTTGACATAATCTTCTCTTTTCTCTAGAAATTCCCTTTTATTATACCATATTTCAAATCATTCCGCGCTCTTGAATGAAAAAATGCTCTAAAGTCTTTTCTTAACCCATTTTTTGAGTATTTTTTTTGATTTTTTTTCATTTTTAAGGTAAAATTATAAGGTATGAGAAAGAAAATTAATCCGCTTATTTTATTTGGTTTTTTTGGAATTATGATTTTCATTTTAATCCTAAATCGCCCTCGTTTTGAGGACCATCCTGTAAAAACAAAGTCAAATATCGCGCAAGTAGAAACACAAGCACTACATAATATAGATAAACCAGTAATTGATGTTTCTGGTTGGCAACGACCTGAAGAAATTAATTACGATACTCTTTCCCAAAACATTTCTGGAGCCATCGTTCGTGTTCATAGTGGTGCTCAAACATCCAAAGAAAATGATGCTTCTTTTGTTAATGGGGTAGATAAAGCCTTTAAAAACCATATTACCGAGTTTCAAAAACGAAATGTCCCAGTAGGTGTCTACGCTTATGTGGCAGGTAAAAGTATCCAAGAAATGGAAAAAGCTGCTGAAAGTTTTTATAATTCCGCATCGCCATACAGCCCTAGCTACTATTGGCTAGATGTGGAAGAAAAAACCATGTCCAATATGAACGAAGGTGTTGAAGCCTTTCGTGCAAAACTAGAATCACTAGGTGCTAAAAATATCGGAATCTACGTCGGAGTCTACTTCATGGAAGAACACAGTATTGATACTGACAAGTTTACGTCTGTTTGGATTCCTTCCTATGGTTCTGACTCAGGATTTTACGAGGCAACTCCTAAGACTGACTTAGATTACGATATTCACCAATACACTTCTAAAGGGAAAATTGCTGGCTTTGACCACGATTTGGATATCAACGTCATCTCTTCCTTAAAAAATAAAGAAGAAACCTTTAGAAAACTCTTTTTAAAACCTTAAAAGCATTTGTTTATCATTTGCTTTTTCTTTTTGTGTTTGATTGTGATACAATATAGTAAGGATTTTTTGAAATAGAAATAGTTGGAGGAACAATATGCTCTCATGGTTAGCACGTGTTATTAAAGGGATTGTCATTGCTCTTGGATTTATTCTACCGGGAATTTCCGGAGGGGTTCTAGCAGCAATCTTAGGAATTTATGAACGGATGATTGGCTTTCTGGCCCATCCCTTTAAAGACTTTAAAGAAAATGTTTTGTATTTTATACCAGTTGCCATTGGTATGCTTCTGGGAATCGGATTATTTTCCTACCCGATTGAATACCTGCTTGAAAATTATCAGGTCTTTGTCTTATGGAGCTTTGCGGGTGCCATCATTGGTACAGTTCCTAGCCTTCTCAAAGAATCAACTCGAGAATCTGATCGAGACAAGATTGATTTAGCTTGGTTCTGGATAACCTTTATCATTTCTGGATTAGGACTCTATGCCTTAAATTTTGTCGTTGGAACCTTAAGTGCCAGCTTTCTTAATTTCGTTCTAGCAGGTGCACTGCTGGCTCTTGGCGTATTGGTTCCTGGCCTCAGTCCATCAAATCTACTTTTGATTTTGGGTCTCTATGCTCCTATGTTGACTGGTTTTAAAACCTTTGACCTCTTGGGAACCTTTTTCCCGATTGGAATCGGGGCAGGTGCAACTCTCATCATTTTTTCAAAATTGATGGATTATGCCTTAAACAACTATCACTCACGCGTCTATCATTTCATCATCGGTATCGTCCTATCAAGTACCCTTTTGATTTTGATTCCAAATTCAGGAAACGCTGAGAGTATCCAATACACAGGCCTTTCACTTGTTGGGTATGTTATCATCGCCTTCTTCTTTGCGTTGGGAATTTGGCTTGGTATTTGGATGAGCCAATTGGAGGATAAATATAAATAATGGCAAAAAAAGTTAAAATCAAAAAAACATTGGTAGAACAAATCCTGTCTAAAGCAGGTATCCCACATCAGGGGATTCAAATCAATGCCCTAGAAGGAGAGCTTCCTCAAGGTTATGAACGAGATCAGATTTTCAAAACCTTGGCTCTTTTGGGAGATAAAACAGGACCGATTATCGGAATTGTGCCCATCACTCAACACTTGTCTGAAAAGAAATTAGCCAAAATTTCTGGCAATAAAAAAGTGAGCATGATTCCACAAAAGGACTTGGAAAAAACAACTGGTTACATTCATGGAACCAATAATCCTGTCGGAATTCGTCAGAAACACAATTACCCCATTTTTATCGATAAGATCGCTCTAGACTTGGATCAAATGATTGTCTCTGCTGGAGAAGTTGGTCACAGCATTATCGTCGCACCACAAGACTTGGCTAGCTTTGTAAAAGCTGACTTTGCAGATATCTTGGAGGACAGTAAGTAATGAAACTCTACTTTGTCCGCCACGGTCGTACAGTCTGGAACCAAGAAGGACGCTTTCAAGGTGCTAGCGGAGATTCTCCCCTTCTTCCTGAATCTATTGACACCCTAAAACAACTAGGGCAGTATCTCAAGGATGTTCCTTTCGATCAGATTTATTCAAGTGATTTACCTCGAGCGGTCAAATCTGCTGAGATTATCCAAAGTCAACTCAAGACACCCTGTCCTTTAGAAAGTGTTTCTAATCTCCGTGAATGGCAGCTGGGGAAGTTAGAAGGTTTGAAAATCGCAACCTTGGAAGCTATTTACCCGCAACAAATCAAAGCTTTTCGATCTAATCTTGCTCAATTTGACACTCAAATGTTTGGAGCCGAATCCCTCTATAGCACCACACAACGGACCATCCAATTTATCAAATCATTAAAAGATAGTCCAGCTGAGCGTATTCTAATTGTCGGTCACGGTGCCAATCTTACTGCCAGTCTTCGTACTCTTCTAGGATATAAAGAACCACTTCTTCGTAAAGATGGCGGTCTAGCAAATGCCAGCCTGACAATTCTAGAAACCCATGATTTTGAAACATTTACTCTCGATACTTGGAATGATACTTCCTATCAATAACAGAACTTGATTTTAGCGTCAAGTTCTTTTTAGTTTTGAAAGATTATCCGTGAATTTCTTGGCTATTTATGATAAAATGGGAGTATCGCAAAAATGACTCATCGTATTCAATTTTGAGTAAAACTAGGAGGATCCCATGTCAACAGAACATATGGAAGAACTAAATGACCAGCAGATCGTTCGCCGTGAAAAAATGGCTGCGCTTCGTGAACAAGGAATCGATCCTTTCGGAAAACGCTTTGAACGCACTGCAAATTCACAAGAATTAAAAGATAAATTTGCTGACCTCGATAAAGAACAATTACATGATAAAAACGAAACAGCTACTATCGCTGGACGCTTGGTAACCAAACGTGGTAAAGGTAAAGTAGGTTTTGCTCACCTTCAAGACCGCGAAGGTCAAATCCAGATCTACGTTCGTAAGGATGCTGTCGGTGAAGAAAACTATGAAATCTTCAAAAAAGCAGACCTTGGTGACTTCCTTGGTGTCGAAGGCGAAGTCATGCGTACAGATATGGGAGAACTCTCTATCAAAGCTACTCACATCACACACTTGTCTAAGGCTCTTCGTCCTCTTCCTGAGAAATTCCACGGTTTGACAGACGTTGAAACAATTTACCGTAAACGTTACCTTGACTTGATTTCTAACCGTGAAAGTTTTGAGCGTTTTGTCACTCGTTCAAAAATCATCTCTGAAATCCGTCGTTACCTTGATCAAAAAGGTTTCCTTGAAGTGGAAACACCTGTTCTTCACAACGAAGCTGGTGGTGCTGCTGCCCGTCCATTTATCACTCACCACAATGCCCAAAACATTGACATGGTACTTCGTATCGCGACTGAGCTTCACTTGAAACGCCTTATCGTCGGTGGTATGGAACGCGTCTATGAAATTGGCCGTATCTTCCGTAACGAAGGAATGGATGCTACTCACAACCCTGAGTTTACTTCTATCGAAGTTTACCAAGCTTATGCAGACTTCCAAGACATCATGGACTTGACGGAAGGTATTATCCAACACGCTGCTAAATCAGTTAAGGGAGATGGTCCAGTCAACTATCAAGGTACTGAAATCAAGATTAACCAACCATTTAAACGTGTTCACATGGTTGATGCTATCAAAGAAATTACTGGTGTCGATTTCTGGCAAGACATGACTTTGGAGGAAGCCAAAGCTATCGCTGCTGAGAAAAAAGTTCCAGTTGAGAAACACTACACTGAAGTTGGTCACATTATCAATGCCTTCTTTGAAGAGTTTGTTGAAGAAACTTTGATCCAACCAACCTTTGTTTATGGACATCCAGTAGCTGTATCTCCACTGGCTAAGAAAAATCCTGAAGACGAACGCTTTACTGACCGTTTCGAGCTCTTCATCATGACTAAGGAGTACGGTAATGCCTTTACTGAGTTGAACGACCCAATCGACCAGCTTAGCCGTTTCGAAGCCCAAGCCAAAGCCAAAGAACTTGGTGACGATGAAGCGACAGGCATCGACTACGACTACATTGAAGCCCTTGAATACGGTATGCCTCCAACAGGTGGTTTAGGAATAGGTATCGACCGTCTCTGCATGCTCCTCACTGACACAACCACTATCCGTGACGTATTGCTCTTCCCAACAATGAAATAAGCTCTTATCCTCTGACTCTTGTCAGGGGATTTTTCGATACAAAAAGAGACTGAGGAAAAACTCAATCTCTACTTTTCACTTCTTTTGTTGCCACATCTTCTCCAAACCATTTTTGGCTGATTTCTTGGAGCTTTCCTTCTTGGTATAGTTGAACAAAGGCCTGGTTTAATGCTGTTAATAATCTTTTATCAGCTGGTCTAACTCCGACCGCAAAGGATTCACTTTCAAATCCTGCTGAAAGGACATTGTAGTCATTTAATATACCCTCAGACTGGAGATAGTAATTAGCATACACTCGGTCAATCAACAAGGCATCAATCCGGTCATTTTTCAAATCAATCAAGGCCTCATTAAAACTCTGGTACTGATTAGCCTTCTGGTCTTTGACACGATTTTTCAATAAATCTGGCTTGGCTTCAAAGTCTAAATAACCAGAGGAACCTGCTTGGGCTCCCAAGGTCTTATCCTTCATATCCTCTACTGAATGAATCTGCTGGTTTTTCTTAGCAACCAGAACCTGCTGATTTTCCATATAAGGAATGCTAAAAGCAACGTTCTCTCGGCGCTCATCTGTGGCAGAATAGCCATTCCAGATGGCGTCTATGGTTCCATTTTGCAGTTCCGTCTCCTTCATATCCCAGTCGATTGGCTGAAATTGCACCTTGACACCTAATTTTTCAGAGACAGCTTGTGCCAAATCAATATCAAAGCCTGTATATTGGCCATTCTTTTCTTCAAAACCCATGGGTACAAAGGTATTGTCAAAACCAATAGTAATGGTTCCCTGCTCTTGATACTTATCCCAGTTATCCTGCTTTGGATCACTAGCTTTCTGAGTACAGGCCGTTAAAAAGAGAGTCAGGAGAGAAACCAATACTAAAGCAATTTTCTTATTAGTCATCGGCACCTCCTACTTGGGCTCAACCTTAAGAATCTGGTCTGCGATATTTTCAGCGAATTGTAAGTCGTGGGTTACCACAATCTGCGTCATCCCAAGTTCCCTATTTTGCAAGATTAGTTTTTCCACTTCCAAGCGCAATTCTGGATCTAGGGCAGAAGTTGGTTCATCGTAGCCAATGATTTCTGGGTCAATCATCATAGCACGCGCCAAGGCCACACGCTGCTTTTGCCCACCAGATAATGAGAAAGGATAGGCATCTGCGTGCCCTGCTAGTCCTAACTGTTCCAAAAGCCCTCGCGCCTTCTTCTCAGTCTCTTCCTGCTTCATTCCCATAGTTTTCACAGGTGATAAAGTCAAATTATCTAGAACTGATAAATGAGGGAAAAGTTGAAAATCTTGAAATACAAATCCCAATAGATTTCGCTTCTCCAGTTCATCCAGTTCTAAAGATTCTCCATTATAAAAGATTTGCCCTGAATCAATGGTTTCAAGACCTGCAAGCATACGTAAGAGGGTTGTCTTACCTCCACCAGAAGGTCCTACGATAGCCAAGATTTGCTTTTCAGGAATTTTTAGACTGAAATTAGATAAAATTTGCTTTTCACCAAAGCCTTTATTGATGTTTCGTAATTCTAACATGGCAGCCTCCTATCTATAGTAACTGTACTTCTTCTCAACTTTTTTTGCAAGAATGGTCACAATACCAATCAAAATCAAGTAAATGGCTCCTGCCAAGAACATTGGAACTAGACTAGCATCACGGTTTGCAGCCGTTCGACTAGCCAAGATAAGGTCTGAAATGCCTAGAGCATAAACCAGAGAGGTATCCTTGACCAAACTCATGACTTCATTAAAGACACTAGGAAGAACAATCTTGGTCACTTGGGGCAAGATAATATAGTGTACTGTGGCAAAAGGACTGAACTTCAAGACCTTGGCAGCCTCATATTGACCTTTAGGAATAGTATCAATCCCTCCACGGAAGATTTCAGCAAAGTAAGCCGCATAATTGAGAACAAAGGCAATGATAGCCGCAGGAAGACGGTCCAAACGAATCCCAATACTTGGCAGCACATAATAGATAAAGATTAATTGCAAGAGCAAGGGTGTTCCCCGCATAATCCAAATATAAATATTAATCAGATGATGGAGGGGCTTCCAATGGACTTGCAAAGCAAAGGCAATCAAAACGCCCAAGGGAATAGAAAAAATCAAGACCAGTGCAAAAACCTGCAAAGTCATGCTTGCACCGCTCAATAAACTCGGTAATATCTCAAACAAATAAGACATACTGCACCTCCTAAAAATAATTGTTCCTATTATAGCATAAATAAACAAAATAACCAAGAATTTTTGTAAAAAAATTCTCTTTAAAAAAGAAAAACTATATCTATCAAAAAAAGAAAGGACGAAATGTGTCCTTTCTCGATCTTAGCTTTCCTTTAACTAAAGAGACATAAAATCATCCATTGCCAGTCTCATAAAAAACCAGATAAACAAACCAAGAATTACATAGGCGTAGAGTGGCAGGGAAGCAAAGATAAAAGGTGAAAGAAAAATCATACCTAAGGTATCTCCAAAATTCGTACAAATACAATACAATCCAAAAGCAAGATAAAGGATAAAGATGATAAACCAAAACCAAAATCGCTTGCGTGCTTTTTCTTTTCGAAACATTTCTTCCACCTCCCCTTCTATAGCTCTATTATATTACTAAGACTTTTATTTGTAAAAGTACTATCAAAAAGAAGGGACTATTTAATTTTTTATATCGTTGCAAATTACGATAAGCGAATTCTACCTAATTCAATAAAGATAATCCACCAACTGATATCAAAAATAACGGAAAGAATGGTTCATAAATTACCAACATAATAAAAGTTGCAAAAATTTCTTCCATATCATGATTAAAAATATAAATAATCGTTTAGGTATAGAGTGCTAAGGCAGAAATAGCCACACCTAATCAAATATGTGCCCAAATCAATCCTTTTCCAGTCATCTTTCTCCCCAGATCACTATAGAGCCTCTCTAGTCCTTTACCAATCGTTTCTGATTGTCCTTATTGTAGCTTTATTGATACAAAATCGAGTTTATTTAAAATTCTCTCATCAACTCTCACTGGTATAACAAATTGCTTATCCATATAGCCCCCATATTTTTAACATTACTATACTCTCTTATAGCTACATTGACAAGTTAAAGTTCAAAACCAGCTAAATCGATTAGTTCTTCTTTATCACTTTTTCAATTGTTGCCAGGACTCCATTAGTCCCTTCCATGAAATCACGAATACTCACACCAGAAGCCCCTCTTTAACTTGCCTGATAAAACTATAAAAACATTTGAAAATTTGCTCAAGTGCCATCACTTCCTTTTTAGCTCTACATTACCTACTAATTGAGCATAAAATTCTGTAAAGATAGACATAATTTTTGCCAAATCTGTTTATTTCAGTAAATCATTAATACTTACATCATTTCAGAGATTAGCAATAAATTCCAACTGCTTTTCAATTTTTTTACTTCTATAATCTCGTTTTCTACTGTATCCATTAAAATTAAGAAATCACGATAATATAAAGATAAAAGGATCGCTTGCTCTCTCTTCTTATCCCATATCTGTCATATTCAGTCGACATTTGAATTTCTTCAACTTTTCAGCATTATATCCATATACAACAGTAGCATAATGGCCATTTATTGCAGTATCTAAGCTATATATTAAAGTAAATTTCACTTTTTTAGAAGAGTGGTGGACTTTTTACCAAAAAAAATCTAAGGGAGCTATATCAGCTCTCTTACTAGTAGCATGAATGATTTTAAATAGGCATTTGAGCTTTATATCGATATAAAATACATTCAACGCTTTCTAATCAAACTTGATCTTTCAAAGTCAAAATCAGAGTAATCTAAATTAATCTTAAACCTGTCTCTTGCTTACACAGTGAACCTTGAGTATATCGAATATAATTCTGCATGACGAGCGGAACTGCCAAAAATCGTAAAAGCTATTGAAGATTTAAATCTGAAAACAAATACACAACTTGAAGAATCCATTGATAGGCACCTCACCTACCACATCTTTAGGCGTACTCTCGTAAGCAGAATAGCGTAACTCTAAAAGCAATTATGACAAGAGTAGGTCGTTCTGATTCTAGGACAATAAACAAAATCTACACACGTTACAAAGAAGATGAATGACAATATCCTCAATTTGCTAGATAATTTATAGTTTTGCCCCTTTTTTGCCCCCTGTACATAAAAAAAGCCTGTCACACAAGCTCAAATGCTTGATATGATAGGCTTTTTAAAGGTTGATTATTTAACAGCGTCTTTAAGAGCTTTACCAGCTTTGAATGCTGGAACTTTAGAAGCTGCAATCTTGATTTCTTTACCAGTTTGTGGGTTGCGACCTTTACGTGCAGCACGCTCACGAACTTCAAAGTTACCAAAACCGATCAATTGAACTTTTTCACCAGCTGCAAGGTACTCAGTTACTGCTGCGAATACAGCTTCAACTGCTGCTGCTGAGTCTTTCTTAGTCAATTCTGTAGCTTCTGCTACTTTAGCGATCAAATCTTGTTTGTTTGCCATGTTAATGATTCCTCCAATTTTATTTCTAATTAACAAATATAATCATATCCTAAAATCCCTTTTAGGTCAAGTTAAAAACGCTATTTCTTCCCATTTTATTTATTTTTTTAGGAGTGGTAACGTACTAAAACAGCCCAAGCATTCTCACCCGTGTGAGTTTGAATAATAGAGCCCGTTTCCAAAACTGAAATTGGCTTTTCAACATAAGCTTGTAAGCTTTCTTTCATCTCTTTTGCCCAATCAGCACTACCAGAATATGAAATTCCAATCTCTGCTACAGAACGTTCAGAGAGCGATGTTATTAACTCATCTAACCATTTTTTAAAGGTTTTAGCTCCACGACCTTTAACGATTGGCTGCAATTCATGGTCTTTCATCTGCATGACAACACGGATATTGAGAAGGGAGCTCAACAATCCAGTTACACGCCCAATTCGTCCACCTTTAACAAGATTTTCCAAAGTCGAAACGCCAATATAGAGTTCTGTGTGGTTTTTAACCTCTTCTACATGAGATAAGATTTCCTCCAACTCCTTGCCTTCTTGCGCTAATTTTGCAGCCTCAACAACTTGGAATTTCAAGGCTTGGTCAGTGAAGGAACTATCAATAACTGTCACATCGGCAGTAGATAAGCTAGCACCTTGACGTGCCGCTTCTACAGTACCAGAAAGGGCATGAGACATATGAATAGCAAGAATCTGGCTACCATCTTTACATAGGTCTTCAAAAACTTCAGCAAAGACACCTACAGGTGGCTGACTTGTTTTCGGAAGATTTTTACTTTCTTGCATCAACTGAAGAAATTTACCTTCTTCTTTCAAATCCGCATCAGAATAGACAACATTATCAATCATTACAGATAACGGAACAACAGTGATATCTAATTGTTTTACTAGTTCAGGTTCAATAGTAACAGATGAATCGGTTACAATCTTAATTTTTGTCATAGTATCAATCTTTCTATTTTAGGATTCAGATTGGTTTTCTCACTTCTAATTATATCAAAAAAAGATTAAAAATCCTAATGGAGTCATTCAAATTTTCTTTAAAAATTTGATATAATCGACTTATAAGAAAAGAGGTGTCCTATGATTAAAAAAATTTATCCCATTTTATCTATTTTACTAGGTGCTGCTATTTATGCTTTTGGGCTGACTTATTTTGTAGTTCCTCATCACCTCTTTGAAGGAGGGGCGACAGGTATTACCCTTATCACCTTTTATCTTTTTAAAATCCCTGTTTCTCTCATGAACCTGCTGATTAATATTCCCCTTTTCATCCTAGCTTGGAAGATTTTTGGAGCAAAGTCCCTCTATTCTAGTTTACTAGGAACCTTAGCCTTGTCCGCCTGGTTGGCCTTTTTTGAACGTATACCCCTTCATATTGATCTTCAAGGTGATTTACTAATCACTGCCCTTATAGCTGGGATTCTATTGGGAATTGGTCTTGGAATTATCTTTAATGCTGGAGGTACAACTGGTGGTACTGATATTCTAGCTCGTATTCTCAATAAATACACTCATATATCCATGGGGAAACTGCTCTTTATCTTAGATTTTTGTATTCTCATGCTTATTCTCCTAATCTTCAAGGATTTGAGATTGGTTTCCTACACGCTCTTATTTGATTTTATCGTTTCTCGTGTCATTGATTTGATCGGCGAAGGTGGCTATGCAGGCAAAGGCTTTATGATTATCACAAAACGTCCTGACCAACTTGCTAAGGCAATTAATGATGACCTAGGTAGAGGCGTTACTTTCATCTCAGGTCAAGGTTATTATAGTCGAGAAGATTTAAAAATCATTTACTGTATTGTCGGAAGAAATGAAATTGTGAAAATGAAGGAAATGATTCATCGAATTGATCCTCAAGCATTTATCACTATTACAGAAGCTCACGAAATCCTTGGAGAAGGATTTACCTATATAAAAGAATAAAGAAAAAGCTGGGAAGTTCCAGCTTTTTCTTTATTCAGAAAGTGTAGAATGACGATAGCCATAAGTAAAGTAAATCACAAGTCCAACTACAAGAGCAATTCCAAACGCAATCCATGTTTCTACACTATATTGAAGCATAAAGGAAAGACAGATTAGAATCGAGAGAATCGGCAACAAGGGAACTAGGGGAGTTTTGAATTCTCCTTCTTTATGCATTCCCTTATCCTTTCTAAGTTTTATAATTCCATAAGCCAATAAGATAAGATAAGCAAGCGTACAAATATTTAGAAAGGCTGCAATACTAGCCAGTGGAAATACTCCTGCTGCAATTGCAGAAGCAACTCCTGTTAAGATGGTTGCATTTTTAGGAACACGACTTGTTTTGCTTAATTGCTTAAAACTTCGAGGTAAAAGACCATCACGTGCTAAACTGTAAATCATACGCGATAAGGCATAAGTCATAGAAATACACACTGTTATTAGGGTTAAAATGGCCACTAATGACACATAATTAGCTGCCCAACCAATTCCTATACTTCGCAATGAAAATGCTACAGCATCATCCACATTGAGTTGGCTGTAGTGAACAATCCCTGTCAATACTAATGTAACCAGAGCATAGAGAATCGTTACGATTGTCAAAGACAAAACAATACCTCGTGGGACATTCTTTTGTGGATTTTGAATTTCATCAACAGCCATAGAAATTGATTCAAATCCTAGGAAACCAAAGAACATCAAAGATGCTCCTGCCATTATTCCAGTACTTCCACCATAAATTTGACCAAAACCAAAGGGAGCAAAGTTGGACCAATTTTCTGGTTTAATATACCAGATACCAACTAGAATAAACAAAGCGAGAGCAGAGAATTTCAAGACGACTAGAAGCGAATTAAAACGCAATGCTGCCTTGGAATTTAATAAAACTAAACCGGTTACCAGTGTCAGTACCAAAATAGGTAAAAGGTCTATATAGGTACCCTGCTCAGGGTTAAAGGTCCCATTCAAGGCTTGAGGCATTGAAATACTATAGTTACTGAGCAAGCCTTTAAAATAAGCTGCCCAGCCAGAGGCCACACCAGAAACTGCTGTCATGAACTCCATGATGGTCAACCAACCAGCAATCCAAGCTGGTAATTCACCCAAAATTGCATACAAATAACTATAAGCACCACCAGTTGCAGGAACACGAGAGGCAAACTCTGCGAAAAATAGGGCGGATAAAGAAACACACAGGGCAGAAATCACTATAGATACAACCAGTGACGGACCAGCAAGCGTTGCTGCTGCGGTTCCTGTAATGGTAAAAATCCCAGTTCCTACCATCGCACCGATTCCTAATAAAATCAAATCCCATACTTTTAAATGACGGTGCATTTCAGTACGTCCCAAACTAACATCTTTAGTTCTAAAAATATTCATACTTCATCTCCATTAAATATGATTGTTTTATTTTATCATATAAAAGGGATTTTGTGAATATTTATAAGATGATTTTTCAAAAAAATCCGAACAGAATAAATCCTGCTCAGATTCTACATATTCTTACCCAACTGACCCTTCCATTTCATAGCTAATCAAGCGGTTAAGTTCAACAGCATATTCCATTGGAAGCTCTTTTGTAAATGGTTCTACAAATCCCATAACAATCATTTCAGTTGCCTCTGATTCTGACAATCCACGACTCATGAGGTAATAGAGTTGCTCTTCTGAAATCTTAGATACCTTAGCTTCGTGTTCCAAAGCGACTTGGGAGTTGTGAATTTCATTAAACGGAATGGTATCTGATGCTGACAAGTCATCCATGATAATGGTATCACACTCAATGTGAGAAACAGATTTCTTAGAGTTTTTATTAAAGGTTACTTGTCCACGATAGTCAACCTTTCCTCCACCTTTAGCGATGGATTTTGACACGATAGACGAGCTGGTGTGTGGAGCATTGTGAATCATCTTGGCACCCGTATCTTGGTGTTGCCCAGCATTAGCAAAGGCGATAGAGAGCATGGTACCACGCGCCCCTTCTCCATCAAGGTAAACAGATGGGTATTTCATGGTTGTTTTAGCGCCCAAGTTACCATCAATCCACTCAACAGTGGCATCCTTTTGAGCTTTAGCACGCTTTGTTACCAAGTTATAGACGTTATCAGACCAGTTTTGGATAGTCGTATAACGCATATAAGCTCCATCCAAGGCAAAGATTTCTACAATGGCAGCATGCAAGCTGTTACTTGAATAAGTTGGCGCTGTACATCCTTCTACATAATGGACACTTGCTCCTTCATCAACGATAATCAAGGTACGTTCAAACTGACCAGTATTTTCGTTGTTGATGCGGAAGTAAGTTTGAAGAGGAATATCTACCTTGACCCCTTTTGGTACGTAGATAAAGGTTCCACCTGACCATACTGCTGAGTTAAGTGCAGCCAATTTGTTATCTGTTGGCGGTACCAACTTAGCAAAGTATTGTTTAAACAAATCTGGGTATTCCTTGAGGGCAGAATCCGTATCTGTAAAGATAATCCCCAATTTCTGGAACTCTTCCTTCATGTTGTGGTAAACTACTTCTGACTCGTACTGGGCAGAGGCACCAGCTAGATAAGCACGCTCAGCTTCTGGAATCCCAATACGTTCAAAGGTTTCTTTAATCTTTTCAGGAACGTCATCCCATGAACGAGCTGGTTTATCAGATGGTTTTTGGTAGTAGATCAAGTCATCAAAATCAATCTCTGACAAGTCTGCTCCCCAAGTTTGCATGGGCATTTTTTTGAAGGTTTCATAAGACTTCAAACGGAACTCTAACATCCACTCAGGTTCTCCCTTAGCAGCTGATAGTTCACGAATGACATCTTCGTTCAATCCTTTTCCTGTCGATAGGACAGGCTCTACATCATCATGGAAACCAAATTTATATTCACCAAGATCAATTGGTTTTGGTTCTACTCTTTCTTCAGCCATAATATCCTTTCTTTCATTCTTCATTTCTACTAATTCATAAGACAAAAGAAACTTGTCTTACTGATTTTCTTGATTTTCAATTGTTTTCTTGAGGGCGTTCCAAGCTAGGGTTGCACACTTGATTCGTTGAGGGAATTTGGCAACACCTGACAAGAAAGCTGCATCGCCTAGTTGTTCTTGGCGTTCATCTTTTTGCCCTTGAACCATTTCAGAAAAAATAGTTGCAAGTTCTAAAATTTCTTGTTTGGTTTTTCCTAAAACTGAGTCCGTCATCATACTAGCAGATGCTGTAGAGATGGTGCAACCTGAGTTTAGAAAAGCGATATCCTCCAAACGATCCTCTGCATCAAACTTGACAGAGAGATTGATGACATCTCCACAGGTCGGATTATTGAGACTGATTTGTTCAGCATCTTCTAACTTCCCTTGGTGATGTGGATTTTTCGAATGGTCCGCTACCACTGCCATATAAAGGCTATCTAGTTTAGAAAGTGCCATTGAAAAACTCCTTTGTCTTTTGTAAGGCATCGACTAGCTTGTCGCAATCTGCCTTGGTATTGTAGATATAAAAACTTGCACGAGCTGTCGCTGGAACATGCAAATACTGGAGCAAGGGTTGAGCGCAATGGTGACCTGCTCGAACAGCCACTCCTTCATAATCCAAAGCAGTCGCAAGGTCGTGCGGATGAAGATCACCTAGGTTAAAGGCAATGACACCTGAACGTTGAGCCAAGTCCTGCGAACCGTAAATAGTCAATCCTTCAATCGCCCGCAGTTTTGGATAGACGTATTCAATCAGTTCCTGTTCATGGGCTTCAATGGCATCCATACCAATCTTTTCTAGATAATCCACTGCTACTGCCAGTCCGATTGCACCAGCCATATTTGGAGTTCCTGCCTCGAATTTCCAAGGCAATTCCTTCCAGCTAGCAGATTGTTCATAAACGAAATCAATCATTTCGCCGCCAAATTCTACTGGTGACATTTGTTCCAGATACTTTTCTTTACCATAAAGAACACCGATACCAGTTGGACCCGCCATCTTGTGACCTGAAAAGGCAAAGAAGTCCACATCCAAGTCCTGAACATCGATCTTCATATGAGGCGTAGATTGAGCACCATCCACCACCATGATAGCTCCAACTTGATGGGCCAATTGAGTGATTTCTTTTATTGGATTGACGACACCAAGAACATTTGAGGCGTGAGCTAGGGAGACAAACTTGACTCTATCAGTCAATTTAACTCGCAAATCATCCATATCCAGAGCTCCGTCCTTGAGATAGACATAAACAAGCTCCGCTCCAGTCTTGCGGCAGGCTTCCTGCCAAGGAATGATATTAGAATGGTGTTCCATGACGGAAATCAAGACCTGGTCTCCCTCAGTCAAGACTTCCTCAGCATAACGCGCTACCCAGTTAAGACTAGTTGTCGTTCCTCTTGTAAAGAGAACTTCCTTTGTAGACCCTGCATTGATAAACTTACGAATGGTTTCACGAGCCGCCTCATAAGAAGCTGTCGCCCTTTCAGCCAAGGTATGAACGCCACGATGAACATTGGCATTATCCTGTTCATAGTAGCGGTTAATCGTCTCCAGAACTGCTAGTGGTTTTTGTGTCGTCGCAGCATTGTCCAAATAAACCAATGGTTCATCATTAACAATCTGGTCTAAAATTGGAAAATCCTTGCGAATCGCTTCTACATCTAACATAGGCTACCCCTTAGCGTTTTGACAATTTTTCTTCGATGGTTGCAATCATTTCATCACGAACTTCCTTGACTGGAATCTCAACGATAACAGAGCCAAGGAAACCACGGACAACCAAACGTTCTGCAGTTGCCTTATCCAAGCCACGGCTCATGAGGTAATACATGTCTTCTGGATCTACCTGACCGATAGAAGCCGCGTGTCCTGCAGTTACGTCATTTTCATCAATCAAAAGAATTGGATTAGCATCTGAACGCGCTTGGTCTGAAAGCATAAGAACACGGCTCTCTTGTTGGGCATCTGCTCCCTTGGCACCCTTGATGATGTGGCCGATACCATTGAAGGTTAAGGTTGCTTTTTCAAGAATAACCCCATGTTGTAGGATATTTCCGATTGAGTTGCAACCATAGTTAGTCACTCGAGTATCAATCCCTTGTACCTGACGACCACTTGAAAGAGCTACAACCTTGAGATCTGCATGACTACCATTTCCAATCAAGTCGCTATCAAAGTCCGCAACGACGTTCCCTTCGTTCATAACACCAATCGCCCAGTCAATGCTTGCATCGTTTCCTAATTTACCTCGACGGCTAATGTAGGCAGTGACGTTTTCTCCTAAACGGTCGATCGCAGCAAACTTCACTTGAGCACCAGAACGAGCAATGACTTCTACTGTGATATTGGCAGTTGCTTTGGCACTTCCTTGGCCACGTGACTCTAAACGTTCCAGATAACTAATCTTAGAATTTTTACCAGCGATAATCATAATATGCTTGTTAAACGGCACATCACTATCGCTGTCTTGATAGAAAATTCCTTCGATTGGTTCTTTAATCTCAACATTATCAGGAATGTAGAGAACAGCACCACTGTTGAAATAAGCTGTATGGTAGGCTGCCAACTTGTCATCGTCATACTTAACAGATGACATGAAGAATTCTTCGATTAGCTCTGGAATTTCTTCTAAAGCTGAGTGGAAGTCTGTAAAGACAACACCCTGTTCAGCCAACTCAACTGGAGTTTGCTCAAAAACGGTTTGAGTTCCTACTTGAACCAATTTCAAGTGATTATCTAGAGCTGTGAAATCTGGAACATTTGCTGATGGCTCATTTTCTGTAATCGTTCCATCACCCAGATTCCAACGGTGGAATTTGACACGCTCAATAACTGGTAATTCCAAAGTCTCAATCTTATCAAAAGCTTTTTGACGGAGGTCAGCCAACCAGCTTGGTTCAGCGTGCATTTCTGAAAAAAGTTTAATATTTTCTTTAGTCATTTACTTCTCCTAAAAGATACGAGGGAATTACAATTCTTCCTTGTAGTCGTAGCCAAGTTCTTCAGCTAGTTTTGCGTATCCTTCACGTTCCAAACGCGCAGCCAATTCGGGACCACCAGAAAGGACAACACGACCTTCCATCATGACGTGTACCACATCTGGTGTGATGTAGTTCAAAAGACGTTGGTAGTGAGTGATAATCATAGCACCAAATCCTTCACCACGCATGGCATTCACACCTTTAGAAACAACTTTAAGAGCGTCAATATCAAGACCAGAATCAATCTCATCCAAAAGAGCAAAAGTTGGTTCCAACATCAAGAGTTGAAGAATTTCATTACGTTTTTTCTCACCACCAGAGAAACCTTCGTTGAGGTAACGCTCAGCCATTTCTTCTTTCATGTTGAGCAATTCCATTTTTTCATCTAGCTTAGTGATGAACTCGCGAACTGAAATTTTTTCATCATCTTCTTTACCAGCATTCATGGCTGCACGAAGAAACTCAGCGTTAGTAATACCAGGAATTTCTGATGGGTATTGCATAGCAAGGAAAAGTCCCATACGCGCACGCTCGTCCACTTCCAACTCAAGGATGTTTACGCCATCAAACAAGACTTCACCTTTGGTAACTTCATAGTTTGGATTTCCCATGATAGCGGCAGAAAGAGTCGATTTACCTGTACCATTTGGTCCCATGATAGCGGCGATTTCTCCTGTTTTCAGGGTCAAGTTAACCCCTTTTAAAATTTCTTTTCCTTCAATCTCAACGTGAAGATCTTTGATCTCTAATACTGACATGATAATTCCTTTCTTTTTCAAGGCCTTTACAGTGCTTACTGGAAACATACTTGATTTCCCTAGAAAATACGGTAAAAGGTCAATAAATATACTTTTATAGTATAACAAAAAAAAGCCTAAAAGGCTTTGATTTTGTCTAGAAGCTGAGGACTAGTCTTTTCCTTTCAAGTGCTGGTCAATGACATCTACAATCTTGCCCATCAAGTAACTGACTCGGAAATTTCTAAAAATCAAAATGGCCCAAAAGGCTGCCATAATATAGCGACCAGTCATCCAGGCTTCATTGAAAAAATAGGTCTCGGCAGCTGTAAACAGCGCGATGATAATAAATTGTTGTCTATTCATAAACTTATTGTATCATGAAATCTTTCTTTAGTCTTCCTCTACCTTCACTTTATCAGCCAAAAATTCAAATCCTTCTGGAATCAGGCTTTCTTCTGCTTCTTTTTCAGTTTGAGAAGATTTGGCTTTGGCTGAAAAGGCTGCGCGAACTTCTTTCCATTCCTCCATGGAAATAGCTAAAATCTCAGGTGAAAAACCTGCTGCCTGACTGAGGATATTACCAAACATAGTGTTGAGATTGTCTCGTTTCATGGTTTGACCAGCATTGAAGTTAGACTCAAAAGCAAGAATAGCATGGTGTTCATTGGCTGCAACCGGTTGAGAACCAACTAGCAGAGCCTTATCAGGACCTCCAAGACTTTCAATCACCTCTCCCCAGGCATTCTGCAAGCGAATCAGATTTTGACGTGCTAAATCTGGATTTTCAACGGCCTCTTGTAGGATAGATTGAACTTTATTGCGATCCACACGATAGACGGTCTTGCTCGCTACTGGACGGGTAGGTACTGGACTGGTTGGCTTAGCTACAGTTCCTACATTTGCGAGTTCTTGTTTGAGACGGGCAACTTCCTGTCTCAATGCAGAAATTTCATGTTCAACTGCCCCAGAAAGAGCTGGTTCAGGCTTAATCTCTGCTAAACGGATAGTCATCATCTCAGCATAAATCTTAGGCTGCAAACTAGACTTAATATCTGCTAAACTGACTGTCGCTAAGCGAATCATTTCAAACAGATTTTCTTGAGGAAGTGCCAAATTTTCTACAAAGACTGGACTATGATGAGTGTTTTCTCCACCTGTTTGAACAATTAACAAGTCTCTTAAATAGTGTAAAAGGTCGGTCACAAAACGAGTCATGCTCTTACCATTGTCAAATAGAAGATTTAAGCATGCTAGGGCCTTTGGAACATCCTGTTGAGACAAGGCAGCCACATAATCATCCAAGGCTGATAGACTAATGGTACCAGTAATTTCTTCAGAAATGGCAGTCGTCAGCTCATTTCCCTGGGTCAAACTCAGGGCTTGATCCAAAATAGACAAGGCGTCCCGCATCCCACCTTCAGCCCGTCTGGCAATGATTTCCACAGCCTCTGGTTCAGAACTGATATTTTCTTTTTCTAAGATATAGTGGATATGTTCCTTAATATCCTGTGTTTTAATTGATTTAAATTCAAAACGTTGCACACGGGATAGAATAGTGGCAGGAATCTTGTGCAATTCAGTAGTAGCCAATATAAAGACCACATTCTGTGTTGGCTCTTCCAGCGTCTTTAAGAGGGCATTAAAAGCCCCTGTAGACAGCATGTGAACCTCATCTATGATATAAACCTTATAACGAGCAAGACTAGGGGCGTAGGTAGATTTATCACGAATTTCACGGATTTCATCCACCCCATTATTAGAGGCTGCATCCATTTCAATGACATCTTCTAAACTACCGTCCGTCACTGCCTGACAAATATAGCAGTTATTACATGCTTCACCACCCACTTGATTGGGACAGTTCATAGCCTTGGCAAAAATCTTAGCCACACTGGTTTTTCCCGTTCCACGAGGACCAGAAAAAAGATAAGCATGACTTATTTTCTCTTGCTCCACCGCTTGTTTAAGAGTCTTAGCCACAACTTCTTGACCAACCAATTGGGAGAAGTTTTGACTTCTATATTTTCGATAAAGTGCTTGATACATTAGGCTTTCTCCCCAAACATTGTAAAGTCCCATTCTGTCTTTTCAAGCAAAATAGCGACAAATTGTTCCAAATAATCTCGATCCATAGCATCATAATCATCAAACTCTGAAGAATCAAGATCCAGAACTCCAAGTAATTGACCATTCTTTATCATCGGCACAACAATTTCACTTTTAGCTCGACTATCACAAGAAATATAGTTGGGATAAGTTGTTACATCACCAACCAGAACAGTTTCCTGAAAATGAGCTGCCTCCCCACAAACACCTTTTCCCAGCGCAATACGGATGCAGGAAACACCTCCTTGGAAGGGGCCTAAAACCAATTCCTTTCCATCAAACAAATAAAAACCTGCAAATACAGTGTTGGAAAAGCGTGATTTTAGAAGAGCACTGGCGTTGGAAAGATTAGCCAAAACATTGGTTTCACCATCCAATAAAAAAAAGAGCTCTTCACTTAACATTTGATAACGTGATTGTTTTTCTGATTCTAACATAGGACTATTATATCAAAAAAGGCTTACAGACAAAAGAAAAATCCCTTGTTTAGTAAACAAAGGATTTTGTGAATTTTCATTTTGATTAAAGTTCGATATCACCGAACAAGTCAGCCATTGAGAATCCTGTTTGTGTTTCTGGAAGTTCGAAATCACGTTTTTCTTGACGTTTTGGACGACGTGGACGAGCAGCACGTTTTTCTTCTTTTTGTCCTTCTTCTTGAGCTGGACGCTCTTCAAGAGCTTTGATAGAAAGTGATACTCGCTCTGCATCTGCGTTAACTTCAAGAACTTTAACTTTAACTTCTTGACCAACTTTAAGAGCTTCTTTTGGATTTTCAATACGTTTGTGTGAAATTTGTGATACGTGAACAAGTCCATCGATACCTGGCAATACTTCAACAAATGCACCAAAGTCAGTCAAACGTTTAACTGTTCCTTCTACTACATCACCTTTAGCCAATTTTTGCTCAACGCCATCCCATGGTCCAGGTGTTGTTGCTTTAAGTGAAAGTGATACACGTCCTTCTTCTTCGTTAAGATCAAGGATTTTCACTTCAATTTCTTCACCAACAGTTACAACTGATTTTGGTGATACGTTACGTTCATGTGACAATTCAGTCAAGTGAACCAATCCGTCAACACCACCAAGGTCGATGAAAGCACCAAAGCTTGTGATACGTGCAACTTTACCAGTTACTACATCACCAACAGCCAATTTACCAAATACTTCAGCA
Source organism: Streptococcus mitis (assembly GCF_946190155.1). Taxonomy (GTDB): domain Bacteria; phylum Bacillota; class Bacilli; order Lactobacillales; family Streptococcaceae; genus Streptococcus; species Streptococcus mitis_CL. Next base: position 187,082 of record NZ_CAMHZL010000002.1, on the reverse strand, counting down.
CGAGCTGCTGCTGTAGCTGCTTCAACAACTTCACGACGTGAAAGGATGAAGCGGTTTTCTTTAGCGTCAACTTCTTTGATTTTAGCATCAAATTCTTGACCTACAAAACGCTCAGTGTTACGTACGAAACGAGTATCCAACATTGAAGCTGGGATAAATCCACGAACACCTTCAAATTCTACTGAAAGTCCACCTTTAACGGCACGAGTTCCTTTAACAGTAACAACTTCTTCTTCGCGTCCAACAAGTTTGTCCCATGCTTTGCGAGCTTCAAGGCGTTTTTTAGATACAAGGTATGTAACTGTATCAGTATCTTTACCAACTACTTGACGAAGTACAAGAACATCCAATACTTCTCCTACTTTAACAAAGTCATTGATATCTGCATCGCGATCGTTTGTCAATTCGCGAAGAGTCAAGACACCTTCAACACCAGTTCCAGAGATTGCAACGTTAGCTTGAGTCGCATCAACTGTCAATACTTCAGCACTAACAACATCACCAGTCTCAACTTGGCTAACGCTATTTAGCAAATCTTCAAATTCGTTCATCTAAAAAATCCTCCAACAATCAAGTTTTTCTTAAACTTGACATACTTATAATTTTTTTCCTAAGCACCCGCAAGGACATGTTCATATCGTTCACGTCTTTCAATTATAAAAATAAAATACCCTAAGATATTTTGCTTTTTATCTTGATCATTACCTAAGAACTGGGGTAGCTGGATTCGAACCAACGCATGAGGGAGTCAAAGTCCCTTGCCTTACCGCTTGGCTATACCCCATTGATGAAATGGAGAGAGAGGGATTCGAACCCCCGAACCCGAAGGAGCGGATTTACAGTCCGCCGCGTTTAGCCTCTTCGCTATCTCTCCTACAATCAACATGGACTATTATATCATGAAAATTTCAAAAAAACAAGACTTATTTTGCTAAATTATAATTTTCAATCAAAATTTCCACAGCTTTTTCCAATTTTTTATAAAAACTATCGACATTTCCATTCTTTATGATGGCAAATTGTCCATCTAATTCGGCAATTTCTCCGATAACTTTTTTACCAATGGTCAACGTATAACCTTCAAAACTGTCTTTTCCTACATTAACCTTGGCATCTGCTACTTGAATTTCGATTTTTTTATCTTTCTTACTCATTTCATACCTCTCTTCACTTTTTCTATTTTACAAGAAAATCCCAAAACTAGCAAGAAAAAACTCTATATCATTCCAAGTCTGATATAGAGTTTTCTGCTTTATTTAATGTGTTTTTCTAGTTCTTTTTGGTACTTACCATTTGATTCCAATTTTTCTTTTTGCCATTTTTTCAGTGCTTCTTCATATTCTTTTGTTGTAACAATATCTTTTTGCAATTTCATTCCTTTAAAGATATATGGGTCACCCTTAATACCAACTTGTGAGTATGGTTTTGAGAATGGCACGACATTACTTACAACTGGTGAACCACCAGATGAGGCTGTTGGCATCAATAATGAACTATCTGTCAACCAAGCTTGAGCCTTGGCATATTTTTCATAGCGCTCTTCAAGATTAGTAGTTTCTGAATCGGCATCATCCAATAATTTCTTATACTGGTCCAAACCAAGTTTCGCTACAACATCCTTATCTTTCCCTTTAGTAATACCAAGGTGTTTCATAGCAGAACCTGATTTAGGATCCATGATATTCAAGTAAGATGCTGGGTCTTGATAACTTGGAGCCCATCCTGTACTGTTCAAATCATAGTCTTTTTGAGAAGGAACACGTGCTTGTGAAGTGATTGTTTCCTTTTCATTATCTGTCATTTGAAGAACGTCGATGACAACATTTTCAGCACCAAGAGTTGATTCAATAGACTGTTTGAAAGAGTTGCTTTGTTGAACGGCGATGGTATCTGTTTGTTCAACTGGGACATCCAAATGAATTGGGAAGGTTACCCCTTTAGATTCCAAGTCTTTCTTAGCTTTTTCGAACGCAGCTTTAGCCTTGTCAGGGTTGTAGATAGAATCCTTACCGTCAACTAGCTCAACACCTTTCCATTGGTCACCATAGTTCACCAACTCTGCTTGAGCGATTTGACCAAAGTTTTTACCACCTGCTTGTACAAAGTTGTCAGGAACAAGGCTGTTACGAATAATCTTATCCGCACCGTCTTCGCCATTTAGCTGGGCAGCATAAGAATGACGGTTGAAGGCAAAGTTGATAGCCTGACGGAAGTCCTTATTAAGCATAGCTTCTTTTGTAGAAGTCTTTTGTTCTTCACTTGTTTTCGCAGTTTTATTATATGACTGACGATTTACGTTAAAGGTGAAGTAATAACTACTTGAGTCCTGTGGACTATAAGTGATTTTATCTCCGTATTGTTCCAAAGTTGAAGCAAAGTTTGAGCTACTTGGGAAGAGACGGGCTGTCGTATAGGCACCTGAAGAGAAACTACGAATCAACGATTCCTGATCAGAACCATCGTAGTAAGTCAATTTAATCTTCTCGATTTTTACCTTTTCTTTATCCCAATAATTTGGATTTTTCTCGTATTCAATCAACGATTTGGAAGTCAAGGTCTTCAAGATATAAGGACCATTATAGAGAATTCCCGCTGGAGTAACTGCTCCATAATCTTTACCTGATGCCTTCAAAAATTCTTCATTTACAGGTAACATCGTTGCTGTGGTGACTTTAGAGTTCCAGAAGCTTTCTGGTTTGTTTAGGGTATATTCAACTGTGTAATCGTCCAAGGCCTTGACACCAACTGTAGAGAAATCATTGGTCTCACCAGTCATGTAGGCATCCAAGCCCTTGATTGAATTTTGGATGAGAGAGACACCGTCTGACTTACCGTCAGCTACGTGTTTTAGTCCTGTCACAAAGTCATGGGCTGTTACTTCTGCGTATTCTTCACCTTCTGAAGTGTACCATTTAACTCCTTTACGAAGTTTATAGGTATAAGTCAAACCATCTTTTGACACAGACCAATCTTCAGCCAAGGAAGGAATAACATTTCCGTATTGGTCGTTTTCCATCAAACCATCAACCACGTTCCCGATGACATCTGTTGTAGATGTACGAGTCGCTATACTATAGTCCAAAGATGCTGGATCTACTGCATAGACATATGAAAATGTTGTCGGTGCATCTGCTTCTTTATCAGCTTTTCCACAAGCCACTAATAGAGCTGTTGTACTCAGGACCACTCCTGCTGTTAAGAGCCACTTTTTCGATTTCATAAAAAATCTCCTTTAGTTAATTTTAATCTACTTTTACAATCCAACCTTCTGGCGCTTCAATATCGCCAAACTGAATTCCTGTCAATTCATCATAGAGTTTACGAGTCACAGGACCTACTTCTGTTTCACTATAGAAAACATGGAAATCATCACCGTGCTGAATTCCACCAATTGGAGAAATAACCGCTGCTGTACCACAGGCACCTGCCTCTACAAAACGGTCAAGGTTGTCAATCGGGACATCACCCTCAATAGGAGTTAAGCCCAAGCGATGTTCTGCCAAATAAAGCAAAGAATACTTGGTAATAGATGGCAAGATAGATGGACTCAATGGTGTTACAAACTCATTGTCAGCTGTAATTCCAAAGAAGTTAGCTGATCCGACTTCTTCAATCTTTGTATGAGTTGATGGATCTAGATAGATAACATCTGAGAAATGACGTGACTTGGCCAATTTCCCTGGTAAGAGACTGGCAGCATAGTTCCCACCAACCTTAGCTGCACCTGTACCATTTGGAGCGGCACGATCGTATTCATCCTGAATCAAGAAGTTGGTTGGAACCAAACCACCTTTAAAGTAATTACCAACTGGCATGGCAAAGATAGTGAAAATGTACTCTTCTGCTGGTTTTACTCCGATAATATCTCCTACTCCAATCAAAAGAGGACGAAGATAAAGGGTTCCACCTGTTCCGTATGGAGGTACATATTCTTCATTGGCACGAACAACTTCCTTACAAGCTTCTACAAACATTTCTGTCGGAACTTGTGGCATCAAGAGACGATCACAAGTACGTTGCAGACGTTTAGCATTTTCATCAGGACGGAAAAGTTGAATACTGCCATCCTTAGTACGATAAGCTTTTAAACCTTCGAATGCTTGTTGTCCATAGTGAAGACTTGGAGAAGACTCTGAAATATGCAAGGTTGCATCTTCTGTCAACTCTCCTTGATTCCATTGTCCATTTTTAAAATGAGCAATATAGCGATAAGGTAATTTCATATAGGAAAAACCGAGATTTTCCCAATCAATCGTTACTGTCATATTCCACTCCTTATTCTAAAAACCTATTTCTTTTATTCTACACTATTTTTCTAAAATAGCAAGTATATTTTGTAATTTTCAGAAAATTTCTTCAATAAAAAGAACCAGCTCTGAGAACTGATTCTTCATTTCACTTATTTGGCTTCTGTAAATACTTCTTTAAGATAAGCGTCAAAAACTTCTTCATCTGAAATGGTATCTGAAATAAAGCTTCCATTGCTAGTACGTTCTGACAGGTTCAAGTCTTGTAGTCGACTTTCATAGATTGTACCTTTGTTGGATTGGACAAGCAGAGTTTGGTCGTTCTCTTCCACTTCTGTACTAAAGAGGTCACCAACGAAGCCTTGTTCTGCAACCGCTCCTGCCAAGAAGACACGATGCGGTTTGTTTTTCAACTCACGCAAGACTTGTAACCCACGTTTGGCACGGCTGGTTGCCGGAATTTCGTCAATAGAAACACGTTTCAAACTTCCACGCTGAGTCAAGAGGTAGAAGGATGAGGTATTACAGATAAAGGCCGATTGGAGGACATCATCTTCTTTCAGGTTCATAGCCTTGACACCTGCAGCCTTGGCACCAACAACTGGAACCTCTTCGATATTGAAACGCAGAGCATAACCGTTTTGGCTAATCAAAAGAACATCATCTAGTTTAATCGGAGCCACTGCTACAATCTGGTCTGTCTCGTCTTTTAGCTTAGCATACTTGACAGACTTAGACTTGTAGGTCCGCCATGGGGTGAATTCTTTTCGTTCTACACGCTTGATTTGACCGAGACGAGTCGCCGCAAAATAAGTTGTCGCATCATCAAACTGATCCACGACTTCCACATAAAGGATTTCTTCGTTGGTTTCAAAGTTTGTGATAGTCTGGCTCAGATGCTCTCCGATGTCCTTCCAACGAATATCTGCCAATTCATGGATTGGTCTGTAGATGACATTTCCAAGACTGGTAAACATCAAGAGGTGTTGGGTTGTCTTGGCAGCTTGCACAAAAATCAAACGATCGTCGTCACGTTTGCCAATTTCTTCCAGCGTTGAAGCCGCAAAGGAACGTGGACTAGTACGCTTGATGTAACCTGCCTTGGTCACGCTGACGTAGGTATCTTCCTCGGCGATCAGACTAGCTGTATCAATCTCGATTACTTTTGCTGTATCTTCCAAAGTACTCAAACGTGGTGTCGCAAATTTCTTCTTGACCTCACGAAGCTCTTTCTTCATGAGATTGTACATAGTCCGTTCATCACCGATAATCGCCGCAAGCATGGCAATCTTTTCACGAAGTTCAGCTTCTTCTTCCTGCAAGACAACCACGTCTGTATTGGTCAAACGGTAAAGTTGCAAGGTAACGATGGCCTCAGCCTGCTCTTCTGTAAAATCATAGCTGACCTTGAGGTTTTCCTTGGCGTCAGCCTTATTCTCAGAAGCACGAATAAGAGCAATGACTTCGTCCAAAATCGAAATTACATGAATCAAACCTTCGACGATATGGAGACGCTTCTCAGCCTTTTCCTTGTCAAAGCGGGAACGAGCCAAAATCACTTCACGACGGTGGGCAATGTAGCTAGATAAAATTGGGACAATCCCAACCTGACGAGGGGTGAAATTGTCAATCGCCACCATATTAAAGTTGTAATTGATTTGCAAGTCAGTATATTTGAAGAGATAGTTGAGAACAAGCTCAGAATTGGCGTCTTTCTTGAGTTCAATCGCGATACGAAGACCGTCACGGTCAGACTCATCACGAACCTCAGCAATTCCTGCCACCTTGTTATTGACACGAACATCATCGATTTTCTTGACCAGATTGGCCTTATTGATTTCATAAGGAATCTCAGTGATAACGATTTGTTCCTTGCCACCTTTTAGCTTTTCAATCTCAGTCTTGGAACGAACAACCACGCGCCCTTTCCCAGTTTCATAGGCCTTCTTGATTTCATCACGACCCTGGATAATCCCTCCAGTCGGGAAGTCTGGTCCAGGCAAGAATTCCATGAGTTTTTCAACTTTGGCCGTTGGATGGTCAATCATGTAAACCGCGGCATCAATGACCTCAGCCAAATTATGGGGAGGAATATCTGTGGCATATCCAGCCGAAATCCCAGTCGAACCATTGACTAAAAGATTTGGAAAGGCTGCTGGCAAAACAGTTGGTTCTTTCTCGGTATCGTCAAAGTTCCAAGCAAAGGGAACTGTCTTTTTCTCGATATCCTGAAGAAGATAACCAGCAATCTCAGACAAACGAGCCTCGGTATAACGCATAGCCGCAGGCGGATCTCCGTCCATAGAACCGTTATTACCATGCATTTCAACTAGAATCTCACGATTTTTCCAGTCTTGCGACATACGAACCATAGCATCATAGATAGAACTATCACCATGTGGGTGAAAATTCCCCATGATGTTCCCGACAGACTTGGCCGACTTGCGGTAGCTCTTGTCAAAGGTGTTGCCATCCTTATTCATAGAATAAAGAATGCGGCGCTGAACCGGCTTCAAGCCATCACGAATATCTGGCAAAGCCCGGTCTTGAATGATGTACTTGGAGTAGCGACCAAAGCGCTCTCCCATGATGTCCTCTAGGGACATGTTTTGAATGTTGGACATAATAATTCTCTTTTTAGTGTTTTATTGTAAAGTAAATCTATAATTTATAAATTTAACTGTTTCTTTGTAGGTAGTGAGAAAAGAAGAGCAATCCTACTAATCCTAGGATGAATAAAAGATTAATTTTAATAACAAATAAGCTAAATAGGGTATTAATTAGGCCGTGAAAAATGGCGCAAAAAAGGACCGACTTAGTCTTTTTGAAAATAGCTGCTAGAAGAATACTGAGATAAATTGCAAATAGACTGAATAATATAAAAGGTATCCCACTTTGGGAACTTCCAATCACAAACCATAACGGTACATGCCATATTGCCCAAATACAACCTGTTATCAAACCGGAAATCCAAAAGGAGAATCTAGTTTCCAAAGTTGGTTGCAAGATGCCTCGCCATCCCAATTCTTCTTCGCCACCATAAACACAGACTGCACTCAAAAAAACAACAAACAAATTTCCTAGTGGAAAAGCTGGATTAAGTTCCTTAGAGGAGAAAGCGATGACACCTGTCTGCACGAAAATTAGTAAAAGAAATAACAAAATATGTTTCTTTGAGTCCCCTAAGATAAAAGAGACTATGCTTTTAATGGATTTTTGAGGCAAACAAGAAATGGCTGCAATGGTTGGACCGAAACCTCCTAGTAAATGGAGAAAAACTCCTAGTGGACTTGTTAGACTTAAGAGGCTCATTTGCGTCAGAAAAGCGAGCAATCCCCAACCAAATCCCCAAGAAATGAGAAAACTCATCAGTAAAAATTTTGTTATCTTATTATTTTGTAAATGTTTCATTTGTTTCGAGTCTCTCCTCAGCATACTTAATCATCTTCTCAGCCACTTCCTTCTCATAGTCAAATCCCATTTTTTGAGCAAGGAACTCAGCCTCTCGGTGGAAAAGTTCCATCGTAGCAAACAAAGACTGAGTGATTTTGTCTAAACTGGAGAAATCAACTAGACTTGAGAATTCTTTCTCTTTCGTATTAGGTAAATAGTTAAAAAGATACTTATTATTCTTGCCGACGTCTACTTTTTCCTCATCAGCTGCAACTTGCCAAGCTAAGACTTTTAATAACTCTTGTTGACAAATGCCGTAGAGATGGTCAGTCGCATAGATGAGCTGATTACGACAAATGCCCTTGACTACATAGGCGGAAACCCACCAAAATTCATTGCAGGAATTTTTAAAATCTGTCTCAGTAGCTGGATGTATCCAGAAACGCTCTGGGCTGGGAAAATATGACTCAAACAAGCCCTTCTCATCTGCTAAAACTATGAATCCTGCCTCACTATCCACCCACTCTTTAATGTGTTCTTTAGGGCAAAGAGTCAAATCGATACGATTGCCATCTTCAAAAAGCATGAGGTATAGACGACGTTGACCAAGACCAACTTCTTGCTCGATAATGCGTTTGCCAAACTTGTCCAACCAAGATAAATCTGTAATCAGCTCGTCCAGATTCTCTACAACATAGACTACGTCATAGTCTTGAAATTCGTCTTTTGGAGCTTGTGAATTTGTCCGCGAACCGGACATGGCGACAGCATCGACTTGTAGCACTTTTGCAGTTTGCAAAATTAAATCTAGCATTTCGGGTTCAGTTCTCATAGGAATACCTACCTTTTTAGTGAAAACTCTCGATTCTGTAGAGGGTATGTCTATAAAGCGGACTATCAGCTGGAATTTTTTCGTTATCAAATTCTTTGAAAAATCCTATGACTAGTTTTTTCATGACTTTGACAGCCATCTTTGTTTTTATTTCTTCTTTTTAAACAGATTATTAATAATAAGAAAAACTACTAACAAAACAGCTAATACATTTGTTTGATGTTTAATTTCCTTCAACCCTAGCCAGCCTTGATCACTTGCAAAATTAACCCCTACAATTACATATAAGAAAATCAAATACATGCTAAATATATTAGTCAATAGCCATCCTCCAATTTTCTTGCAGCATGATTCATCTGCCGAGCCAAATGAATCGGGATTAGGCGTATCAAGTTTTACATATTTATCCAAATAATCTTGAGTAGAAAATTTATTTATCTTATCTTCACCATTTTTATTAATTTTAACATCTAGTTCAAGTTTCATTTCATGCACTTCCCATCATCTTTTTATTGATTTTTTCAATCAGATCGTATTCTTCATCGTCATTCTCTAAGGTCCTACTTATTGCCTTTGCTTTATCATACGTTTCACGAATAAATTCTAGTTGTTTTGAAGCTTTGTAATGAATCTTCAAGAATTTCAACGAAGATACCATAGAAGCATTGTATTCCCAATGGTTCTTCAACAGACACCTGATAAATACTCTAATGATTACCTGTTCTTGATACAAAAGACTTGTTTCATGATGTTCAAAATACTTTAACGAAATATAATCACAATAGTAAATCATGATATTAGATATCCAAGCAAAAGTGTATTCTTGGACTTCCTTAGTTGGTTCATAGCGTAGAGCTGTCCTTAACACCTGAACTTCTTTAAGCGTAATTTCTTTAGCAGAAGCTGCATCAAAAAGCTTTGAGCGCCAGCCTGAAATGCTATCTAAAGAACTTCTATAATTGGTATATAAGGTAAAGATTGACACAATTGCACCTAACAGAGCCGCAAATAATCCAATCACTAATTCATTCATCTTTATATCCTATATTCACTTTCTAAGATTTATTTTGACTGGCATAAATTAAACAGAACAACCTACTTTGCTTCTTCTGGTTGTGTTGGGGTAATTCTTTTGCTTGGTTTGCGTTTTTTATAGCGACTACGGATAGCGTTGAGATGGTCACGGAGATCGGCATACTGCTTCTTATCTGGATAAGCATATGCGTTGATTGCAGTAAAGTCCACAAGGAAGTCATAGATTTCTTGCAGTTTAGCACGAACTTCCTTATTTTGACTAGGTGCCTTTCCTTTTTGCTCAGCCAGGCGCTCCCGCTCCTTATAGGCTTTTTCAAACTGAGCCTACGCCTTTATTAAGGTTTCTACATGAGTTTTCAAATGCAGGGTTGAAAGGGCAGTTTGGTAGTCCGTATCTTTTAGCTCCTTGAGTAAATGGTTAATAGCTTCTGTCTCCTTTTCGCAGCTTATACTCGTTAGCCCAGCATAATTTTTGAAAAGTTTGCTGAGTTTGTCGTAAACTTCCTTGCTACCTGCCTCTTTGACACGAGAGAAGGCCTTGACCAAACTGGTCAAGGTAGAAAGCGCATCATCACGCTCACGATCAGACGCTTCCAGACTAACCACCATTTGACTGGCCTTGGAACGGTGCAAACCAGCTTGCAAGGTCTCAAGAAGTTTTTCTATATCTCCAAGCTTCGTTGCGTAAACCTGCTCAGACTTATTGGCTTTTGTAAAAGCCCCTAACTCGTCCTTGCTCTCAGATAGAAGTTAGAAGAATTCGTTGTTTTCTAAATTGAGTACAGTTAAACTCGTGATTCCATATTCTTTTTTCATAAAACTCCTCTTTCAATGATGTATTTTTAATTTTTTGCCCTAAAATAATTCAGAACATATCTAAATATTCGTATTATACTCCAATAAATCAACACACACATGTGTGTGTTGATTTATTCCCCCAGACAAGATACTCCTCAGGTGTGATTTCTTGTTTTAGGAATAAGGAAATGATTTCTTGTGGGAGATTATATTAATCCATTTCTCCAATGCCAAATAACTGCATTAATTCCTTTGATATTTTTCTAGCAACACTTTCGCTAGATCCCCTATCAGAAGAAAAAATTTCTAATAGTTTTTTGGAGTTCTGTTCTTTATTCTTTTCAAATATATCAAAATAATTTCTAGCACCTTTTATATCTTTTAACAATAGTTTTTCTAAAAAATACATCATTGCACTGTAACCAACCGCCTTTTTTATTAACAATCCTTCTCCATTCCAAATTTCGTGGTATACAATTTCAAATGCACCAAAAAGATTTATTATATCTTTAGCAACTTCTGCTGGTTGATTTTTTTTGAATGAATTTCTAAACACCTTTTTCTCATTTCTGAGTAAAACATTTGAATCATATTTTTCAATTGTTAAATTGTCCTTTGTACTATTTGAAGTAACAAACTGAGAGATTTTTTTCGCAACAGTCCCCTGTGATATAAATTGATCCTTTCTCTCTTTCTTACCTAACATCTTAATCTTTCCTTTAAATGGAGAAACATCATTCTCGTTAAGAAGTTTTACTACCCGAGCTGTAAAAGATTCTACAGTATAAATATCAGATCTCTCACTATAAATAATTCCAAAAAGTTGGCTAATGGTTGAACTATCCACCTGTCTTTGATTTGCGTTAATTGCTACAAATATTTCAGCCGCAGTAGCTTGATCAGCATCCTGGTATATGATTAAAGGAAGTTCAAAATCTTTATCTCTTTCCTTTTCCATATACCTTTTAATTCCTTCAAGTCTATGCTGTCCATCAATAACAGTAAATGGTTTAGCTGAATCAAAATCAGAGTCAAAGCTAATTTTCAACTCGTTTTCTTGATCATCAATAAAATCAGAATTCAAGGATACAATAATCGGTGTTGGAAAGATTGCATCTTTCCTATAACAAAAATCTTTAATTGCATTAGCTCTAGCATCATTTAAATATCTTTGAATACCATTTTCAAAGTCAGATAATCTCTTAACTTCTGAAATTTTTAAGATATCAGAAGCTCTTCCAGTAGTAAGTATGAAATTATACACCCCATCACCTTGATTTACTTCCATTCCTTTAGGGAAGTTAACCGTATCTCTCATCTATTCTCCTCTCTCCTTTCTCGTAATAAATCAAAATCATTGTCTATTTCCAAATCTCGGAAATCTTTCTTTTCACTTGCATTTCTCTGTTCTTCAGCTTTTTGTACTAATTCTTCAATATTACTGCCATCATCTTCTCTCATTGATCCTTCAGAATATCCATATAGAAGTTGAATCAGAATAAATAATACTACTTCAATAACAAGTCCGAAGCAATTTAATAGTGAATTACTTCTAATTTGTCCATAGTAGAAAGCAGATAAAAGCATTAGAACGAAAGAAGAGATAATAATCGAGAGATTGGAATAAAATGTTAACAGTTGAATACCATGCTCAATATTGTCTTGAGATTTTTTTGAAAGCAACCCTCTAAATCGGGTCCTATAAGATAGCACAATATTTGATGCTATACTTATTATTGTACTAAATAGTATGCCTTGTTGGAGCTTCTCTACAATACTGCTACCCCAGTTACTCCATTCGAAAGTTGGAGAAGTTACAGGGATTGTAAAAAGTATAATTGGAATCACAGCTGTTAGTAACACATTTAAACGTACTTTTCCCCAATCAATATTTTTAAAAAAACTTTTTATTTTATTTTTTAAAGATATTTTTATTTTATGTATTTTGTTATTTTTCATCTCAAAACACCATCTCTCCACTCTCCTCCAGCGTAAACTTGACATTGTCTTCAATCCACTTACGTCGTGGTTCGACCTTGTCTCCCATGAGGACATTAACACGACGTTCAGCGCGTGCTAAATCTTCAATCGTAACACGGATGAGGGTGCGGGTTTCTGGATTCATGGTTGTTTCCCAGAGTTGGTCCGCGTTCATCTCACCAAGACCTTTATATCGTTGGAGGGTGGCTCCTTTACCAAACTGCTTCCGTAGTTCTTCTAACTCACCGTCAGTCCAAGCATAAGCCACTTCTTCTTTCTTACCTTTTCCTTTAGACATCTTGTAAAGAGGCGGAAGGGCGATATAAACATGGCCTGCCTCGACTAGCGGACGCATGTAGCGGTAGAAAAATGTCAAGAGCAAGGTCTGGATATGGGCACCGTCGGTATCCGCATCGGTCATAATAATAATCTTGTCGTAGTTGGCATCCTCAATAGAAAAATCTGCCCCAACACCCGCACCAATGGTATAAACCATGGTATTAATTTCTTCATTTTTGAGGATATCCGCCATCTTTGCCTTGGCTGTATTAATAACCTTACCACGAAGAGGCAAAATAGCCTGGAACTTGCGGTCACGGCCTTGTTTGGCAGAACCACCCGCAGAGTCCCCCTCGACTAGATAGAGTTCATTCTTAGCAGGATTCTTAGACTGAGCTGGGGTCAATTTTCCAGACAATAAGCCCTTGTCTTTTTTATTTTTCTTACCATTCCGGCTCTCATCACGCGCTTTGCGAGCCGCCTCTCGAGCATCACGCGCCTTGATAGCCTTGCGGATGAGGTTAGAAGCCAATTCACCATTTTCCATAAGGAAGAAGGTCAACTTATCAGCCACAATTCCATCCACAACCGGGCGAGCTAGTGGACTTCCTAGTTTGTCCTTGGTCTGTCCCTCAAACTGGAGGTGTTCTTCCGGAACCAAGATAGAAAGAACGGCCGCTAGCCCCTCACGATAGTCTGACCCTTCAAGGTTTTTATCTTTTTCCTTGAGAAGACCTGTCTTACGCGCGTAGTCGTTCATAACCTTGGTAATGGCAGACTTAAGTCCCGTTTCATGCGTTCCACCATCCTTGGTACGAACGTTATTGACAAAGGATAGAATGTTATCTGAAAATCCATCATTATACTGGAGGGCTACTTCCACTTGGAAACCATTTTCTTCACCTTCAAAGTAAAGAACTGGTGTCAAGGTTTCCTTGTCTTCGTTGAGGTAAGAAACAAAGTCCTGCACCCCGTTCTCATAGTGGAATTCAATCGCTTCATCTGTTCGTTTGTCCGTCAGAGATAAGGTCACATTTTTTAAGAGAAAAGCTGATTCATTGAGGCGCTCTGAAATGGTATTGTACTTGAAGTCTGTCGTAGAAAAGATAGTCGAATCAGGCATAAACGTAACCTTGGTACCTGTCTTAGACTTGGGCGCTGTACCGATTTTCTTCAAAGTCGTAACAGGTTTGCCACCATTTTCAAAACGTTGCTTATAGATTGCCCCATCACGAGTGATTTCAACTTCTAGCCAGCTAGAAAGGGCGTTAACTACGGAAGAGCCAACCCCGTGGAGACCACCTGATGTCTTGTAGCCTCCTTGACCAAATTTTCCTCCGGCGTGAAGAATGGTAAAGATAACCTCAACTGTTGGAATTCCCATAGCGTGCATACCTGTCGGCATCCCACGTCCATGGTCTTGTACAGTCAAACTCCCATCTTTATTGATGGTCACATCAATACGATCACCAAATCCAGACAAGGCCTCATCGACAGCATTATCGACGATTTCCCAGACTAGGTGGTGGAGACCAGCTCCATCGGTCGATCCGATATACATCCCTGGACGTTTTCGGACCGCATCCAACCCTTCTAGCACCTGAATGGCATCATCATTATAATTATTAATATTGATTTCCTTTTTTGACACAAGGAACCTCCTATTCGTTCATCTTTACTATTCTACAGGTTTTCTAAGGATTTTGCAAAATTTTTCTTTCTCCGCTGTGACAATTTCAGAAGAGATTCTCTGCCTTTCTTCTCCATTTCATGATATAATAGTAGTATGATTACAATAGTTTTATTAATCCTAGCCTATCTGCTGGGTTCGATTCCGTCTGGTCTCTGGATTGGACAAGTATTCTTTCAAATCAATCTGCGTGAACATGGTTCTGGTAACACTGGAACAACCAATACCTTCCGTATTTTAGGTAAGAAAGCTGGTATGGCAACCTTTGTAATTGACTTTTTTAAAGGAACCCTAGCAACTCTTCTTCCGATTATGTTTCATCTGCAAGGCGTTTCGCCTCTCATCTTTGGACTTTTGGCTGTTATTGGTCATACCTTCCCTATCTTTGCAGGATTTAAGGGTGGCAAGGCTGTCGCAACCAGTGCGGGAGTGATTTTCGGTTTTGCACCTATCTTCTGTCTCTACCTAGCGGTTGTTTTCTTTGGAACCCTCTATCTGGGTAGTATGATTTCACTATCTAGTGTCACAGCATCTATCGCAGCCGTCATCGGAGTTCTACTCTTTCCACTTTTTGGTTTTATCCTGAGCAACTATGATCCTCTCTTCATCGCTATTATCCTAGCTCTTGCTAGCTTGATTATCATTCGCCATAAGGACAATATCGCTCGTATCAAAAACAAAACTGAAAATTTGGTCCCTTGGGGATTGAACCTAACCAACCAACATCCTAAAAAATAAAACGTCAGTTCATGAATGAACTGACGTTTTTTTGTATGCTTATTTTGATTTGATATAGTTAATACCATCTGCTTTTGGTGCGACTGCTTTTCCAAAGAAGGCTGCCAAGACAAGTATTGTCAAAACATAAGGTGCGATTTGAAGATAAACCGCAGGCACTCCTTGTAGGAATGGCAATTGAGAACCGATAACAGCCAAACTTTGTGAAAGTCCAAAGAAAAGACTAGAAAGCATGGCTCCGATTGGATTCCATTTTCCAAAGATCATCGCAGCAAGGGCGATAAATCCAGGTCCAACAATAGTTGTCACTGAGAAGTTAACTGAGATGGATTGAGCATAAATAGCTCCACCAATTCCACCTAGGAAACCTGAAATGATAACTCCTAGATATCTCATCTTGTAGACGTTGATTCCCAAGGTATCCGCTGCTTGAGGGTGTTCACCGACAGAGCGGAGACGAAGACCAAAGCGAGTCTTGAAGAGGATAAACCAAGCAAGGAATGAGAAGGCAATCGCCAAGTAACCAAGAAGACTAGTTGACTTGAAGAAGATATCACCAATGACTGGGATATTTGCCAAGACTGGGAAGTCAAAGCGTCCAAAAGTTTGACTTAGGTTGTCGGTTTGTCCTTTGTTATAAAGAACTTTAACCAAGAAAACAGCCAAGGCTGGCGCCATCAAGTTCAATACCGTACCACTGACAACATGGTCTGCACGGAAATGAACCGTCGCTGCTGCGTGGATGATGGAGAAGAGACCACCAACCAATCCTGCTACAAGCAAAGATAGCCATGGAGTTGCTGCTCCAAATTGTTCTGCAAATTCAAGGTTAAAGACAACTCCAGAAAAGGCACCCATAACCATAATTCCTTCAAGACCGACGTTTACCACACCACCACGTTCAGAGAAAACACCACCGATACTTGTAAAGATGAGGGGCGCTGAGTAAATCAGCATAGAAGACACCAAGAGGGTGAGCAAGGTTGTAATAGACATCTTTACTTACCTCCTTTAACTTGTTTTTTCGGTTTGACAAAGCGTTCGATAAGGTAATGAACACTGACAAAGAAGATAATAGACGCTGTTACAATGCTGACAAGCTCAGACGGTACCTGCGCCGCATTCATACCTGGGGCTCCAACTTGGAGAACACCAAACAGGAAGGCTGCAAAGAGAATACCAATTGGTGAGTTTGCTGCAAGTAGACTAACTGCCATACCGTTAAATCCGACAGCCAATGACGAGCCCTGAACATAAACGTTCTGGAAGGTTCCAAGTCCTTCAACAGCTCCACCAAGACCTGCCAAGGCACCTGAAATAATCATTGATAGGATAATAGTCCGTTTGGCAGAAATACCAGCGTATTCTGAAGCATGTGGATTAAGACCAACCGCACGGATTTCAAAACCAAGGGTTGTTTTCTTGAGCATGAACCAAATAACTGCAACAGCAATAATGGCAAAGAAAATACCAATATTCATCCGTGAGTTACCAGTCAACTCAGCCAACCAAGGTGTCTGATAGGTTGCATTAGCCCCAACACGAATGGTCGAATCTGTACTTTGCATAAAGTCTTTAGGGAAAGCATGGATAAAGGCATTTCCTACATACAAGACGATGTAGTTCATCATGATGGTTACAATAACCTCTGACGTCCCTAGATAGGCCCTAAGAATACCTGGAATCGCTCCGACAATCCCACCAGCAATCAAGGCAATCACGATGGTTGCTAGAATCATCAAAGGACGTGGCATATCTGGATGCGACAGAGCAAACCAACCACTGAGAATCCAACCTGCCAAAGCCTGACCAGGAAGCCCAACGTTAAAGAAACCTGCACGACTGGCAACGGCAAAACCAAGACCAATCAAGATTAGAGGCCCCATAGCACGGAAGATTTCACCAATCCCACGCAGACTACCAAAGGCTGTATAGAACAATTCTTCGTAGCCCCAAATAGCATCATAACCGAAGATCCACATAACAATGGCTCCGAGTAAAATTCCTAGGAAGACAGAAATCAAGGGAACCGAAATTTGTTGTAATTTTTTAGACATCACTCTTCTCCTTTCCCAAGTTTCCACCAGCCATCAAGACACCAAGTTCTTGTTTATTGGTTGTTTCTGGTGATACAATACCTTGAATCTTACCATCGTGGATAACGGCAATACGGTCTGAGACGTTTAAAATCTCATCTAGTTCAAAGCTGACAACAAGGACAGCCTTCCCATTATCACGCTCTTCAATCAAGCGTTTGTGGATATACTCAATGGCACCGACATCCAAACCACGAGTTGGCTGGCTGACGATAAGGAGATCAGGATCACGATCAATTTCACGAGCAATAATTGCTTTTTGTTGATTTCCTCCTGAGAGTGCAGCTGCAGGCACAAATTCACTGGCAGCACGAACATCAAATTCTTCCATTAGCTTTTTAGCATAAGAAGTAATATTTGAATAGTTCAAAATTCCATTTTTACTATGTGGTTCTTTATAGTAGGTTTGAAGGGCAATATTTTCAGATATCATCATTTCCAAAATCAAGCCATCACGGTGACGGTCTTCTGGAACGTGCCCAACACTCAACTCTGTAATTTGTCGTGGGTGCAAGCCTACAATTGAATCTCCTTTTAGCTCAATGCTACCAGATTCAACCTTGCGAAGACCTGTAATGGCTTGAATCAGTTCAGACTGACCATTTCCATCAATCCCTGCAATACCAACAATCTCTCCAGCACGAACATCCAAGGACAAATTTTTAACAGCTGGAACACCACGGTTTTCATTGACCACCAAATCTTTGATAGACAAAACCACTTCTTTTGGTTGAGAGGCTTGTTTCTCTGTTTTAAAGGAAACAGAACGTCCAACCATCATTTCTGCTAAATCAGCATTGGTAGCCCCTGCGATTTCGACAGTTTCAATTGATTTCCCACGACGGATAACTGTAACGCGATCAGAAACTGCGCGAATCTCGTCCAACTTGTGGGTAATCAAGATAATTGATTTCCCTTCTTTGACAAGATTTTTCATAATAGCCATCAACTCATCAATTTCTGATGGAGTCAAGACAGCCGTTGGTTCGTCAAAGATAAGGATATCAGCCCCCCGATAAAGGGTTTTTAAAATTTCTACACGTTGTTGGGCTCCAACTGAGATGTCTGCCACCTTGGCAGAAGGGTCAACAGCTAAGCCATAACGTTCAGAAAGAGCCTTGATTTCTTTGCTAGCTCCAGCAATATCTAGCACACCATTTTTAGTCAATTCACTACCTAAAATGATGTTTTCAGCCACTGTGAAGGCTTCTACCAACATAAAGTGCTGGTGAACCATCCCGATTCCCAAGCTAGCTGCTTTAGATGGGGAGTCGAGGTTGACAACTTGACCGTTGACCACAATTTCACCACCGGTTGGTTCAAGAAGCCCTGCTAACATGTTCATGAGCGTGGACTTTCCAGCCCCATTTTCTCCTAAAAGTGCATGAATTTCACCTTTTCGTAGGTGCAGGTTGATTTTGTCGTTGGCAACAAATCCACCAAACACCTTGGTAATATCACGCATCTCAATGACATTTTCGTGTGCCATGTGCTCTTCCTTTCAGAGTCTTATTTTATTTCAATAAAACTTGCTAATTTGTCTAGTAGCAAGCTTTACTGAGACAAAATGACTTTGTCTCAACTCTTAAAAAAGCGGCCGAGGGCCGCTTCCTAAGAAATGACTTCCATCCATTATTTTTCAGGAACTTTTACGCTTCCATCAAGGATTTTAGCTTTAGCATCTTCAACAGCTTTTTTACCTTCTTCTGAAAGGTTTGTTACTGCTAAGTCAACCCCTTTATCTTTCAATGAGTAAACGATCACTTGACCGCCAGGGAATTCACCTTTTTCTGCTTTGTTAGCAATATCTTTTACAGTTGTACCAACTTGTTTCAAAGTAGATACAAGAACGAAGTTTGATTCTTTACCATCTTTAGAAGTGTACTTACCTTCTGCTACTTGGTCGCGGTCAACACCGATAACCCAAACTTTTTCACTTTCAGAACGGCTTTCATTGAGTGATTTTGCTTCTGCAAAGACACCAGCACCTGTTCCACCTGCTGCTTGATAAACAACATCTGCACCAGCTGCGTATTGTGCTGCTGCAATTGTTTTACCTTTAGCAGCATCACCAAATGAACCAGCGTAGTCAACTTGAACTTTGATAGATGGGTCTACTGACTCAACACCAGCTTTAAATCCAGCCGCAAAACGTGAGATAACTTCAGACTCGATACCACCTACAAAACCAACTTGTTTTGTTTTAGTTGTTTTAGCTGCTGCAACACCTGCAAGGTAAGCAGCTTCATTATCAGCAAATGTTACGCTCGCAACATTCTTTTGATCTTTAATCACATCATCAATCAAGACATAGTTCAAGTCAGAGTGGTCTTTTGCTGCTTCTTCTACTGCATTGTGAAGGGCAAAACCAACACCGAAGATCAGGTTGTAACTTCCAGCCGCTTGTTGCAAGTTGTTAGCGTAGTCAGCTTCACTTGTTGATTGGAAGTAAGTGAAACCTTTATCTTTTGAAAGATTGTGTTCTTTACCCCAGTCTTGCAAACCTTCCCAAGCTGATTGGTTAAATGATTTGTCATCAACACCACCAGTATCAGTGACGATTGCTGCTTTTGTCTTCACATCAGAAGATGAAGCTGCGTTACGAGAAGAGCGGTTACCACATGCAGCAAGTCCAACTGCTGCCACTGCAACTAGACCAAGGCCTAGCCATTGTTTCTTGTTCATTACTGAACCTCCTAAATAAGATGTGCAACGATGTTGCAAGTATGGATTGGTTGGCCACAAGGACCGTGCCACTCAGAGAGCGACTCAGACTAGTTTAAGTCTGTAAAAGAGTATGGAAGTAATTCCCCGACCGTCATCTCGACCGTCGATTTATCTTTTGCGACTAAGGTCACTTTTAGATCTTGTTCAAAAAATTCAGCCATCACTTGGCGACAAGCACCACATGGCGAGATTGGTTTTTCAGTCTGACCATAGACAATCAATTCTGAAAACTCTCTTTGACCTTCGGAAACTGCTTTAAAAATCGCTGTACGTTCTCCACAGTTGGTCAAAGGATAGCTAGCATTTTCGATATTCACTCCCGTGTAAACACTTCCGTCTTTTGCCACTAAAACTGCTCCGATAGGAAAGTGAGAATAGGGCACATAGGCTTGTTTGCTGGTTTCAATTGCTAGTTCAATCAACTCAGTAGTCGCCATCAGCCAATTCTCCTTTTACAATGGCTAACCCAGCTGACGTTCCGATACGAGTCGCACCTGCTTCCACAAAGGCAAGAGCATCTGCATAAGAACGAGCTCCACCAGCAGCCTTGACTCCCATATCAGGTCCAACTGTTTCACGCATTAATGTAACATCTGCTACCGTCGCACCACCAGTTGAAAAGCCAGTAGATGTTTTAACAAAATCAGCTCCTGCTTTTTGGGCTAATTGGCAAGCCCGAACTTTTTCTTGGTCTGTCAGAAGGCAAGCTTCAATAATGACTTTTACTAACTTGTCACCACTTGCTTCTACAACAGCACGGATGTCCGATTCAACCAAATCAAGATTACCTGATTTGAGAGCTCCAACATTGATCACCATATCAATCTCATCTGCACCATTTTGGATAGCTTCCTTGGTTTCAAAAGCTTTCACAGTTGAAGTTGTTGCTCCCAAGGGGAAACCTACTACTGTGCAGACCTTGACATCTGTGCCTTCAAGCCCTTTTTTGGCATGTTCAACCCAGGTCGGATTAACGCAAACACTGGCAAAATCATACTCCCTAGCCTCAGACAACAAACAATCAATTTGATTTTCTGTCGCATCTTGTTTCAAAAGTGTATGATCGATATATTTATTTAATTTCATATTCGGATTCTCCTGCAGTTTATGAGATTATTTCTATAATTTCTCGTAAACTTTGCACGCTATCATTTATTTTAACATATTTTTGAAAATCTGTAACTAGCTGAGGAGAAATTTTTCCATTTGTATATACTTTTGCAACAATTTCTCCCTTTTGAACGGAATCTCCAACTTTCTTTTCAAAAACAATTCCTGTTTCATAGTCCAAGGCATCAGACTTGACTGAACGGCCTGCCCCCAGTCTCATAGCATAAAGCCCAAATTCCATAGCTGGAAGAGCTGAAATGACACCTGTGTCTTGGGCTGGAATATCCACAACATGGGCGACATTTACAGGACGATAAAGGTCCTCTAAATCACCGCCTTGAGCTTGCACCATCTCCTCAAACTTAGCAAGCGCTTGGCCATTTTCAAGATGTTGGCGAACTTCTTCAACTGTTTTATTTACATTTGCCAGGCCAAGCATAATTTGAGCCAATTCACAGATGAAGTGGGTAATATCCTGACGTCCTTGACCTTGTAAAATCTCCAATGCTTCAAGGATTTCCAGACGATTTCCACTCGCTCGTCCCAAGGGTTGACTCATATCCGTAATAACTGCAACTGTTTTTCGTCCAACAGCTTTTCCAAGTTCTACCATGGTTTGAGCCAATTCACGAGCCTCATCGACAGTCTTCATAAAGGCACCTTCGCCAACTGTCACATCTAGCAAGATAGCATCCGCCCCAGCAGCAATTTTCTTACTCATGACAGAACTAGCAATCAAAGGAATGGTATCAACAGTTGCTGTCACATCACGTAAGGCATATAAAAGCTTGTCGGCTTTTACCAGCTGATCTGATTGTCCAATAACCGATACACCAATATCTTGCACTTGGCGAATGAAATCTTCCTGACTACGCTCGACTTGGTAGCCCTTGATAGACTCCAATTTATCAATCGTTCCACCTGTATGGCCGAGACCACGACCACTCATTTTGGCTACAGGAACACCAAAGCTAGCAACAAGGGGAGCCAAAATCAAGGTCACCTTATCACCAACACCCCCAGTAGAATGCTTGTCAACCTTAACCCCATCAATAGCTGATAAATCAAACTCTTGGCCTGTCTGAACCATTTTCATAGTTAGGTCAGAGATTTCTCGAGTCGTCATTCCTTTGAAATAGACAGCCATAGCAAAGGCAGACATCTGATAATCAGGGACAGTTCCTGACACATAGCCTTCTACCAGCCATTCAATTTCACTCGAAGTCAATTCTTGACCGTCTCGTTTCTTTTGGATTAAATCAACTGCTCTCATTCGTTCACACTTCTAAGGATATAGTATCCCTTATCTTTTTTGACGATTTCACAATTGCCAAACACCTCTTCCATCTTGGACTTAGCACTTGGGGCCCCTTGTTTTTTCTGGATAACGATTGTTAAATCTCCACCAGTTTCCAAGAAATCTTTACTTTTCTCAATGATTTCATGAACCACTTGCTTGCCCGCACGGATAGGAGGATTGGAAATGACATGGTCAAATTTCCCTTTAACTTGTTCATAAATATTGGACTGGAAAATCGTTGTTTCTACTTTATTTCGTTCAGCATTTTGTCGCGCCAAATCCAAGGCACGATTATTGATATCGACCATGGTCGCCTGAACTCCATAAGCCTTAGCCAAAGACAAGCCCAGAGGCCCATAACCACAACCTACATCAAGGACAGTCTCTCCTTGGTTGACCTCAAGACACTTGAGCAAAAGTTGACTGCCAAAGTCAACCATTTTCTTGCTAAAAACACCCGCATCCGTCAAAAAGGTCATTTTTTCTCCCAACAAGTCCACTCTCAACTCATGAATGTCGTGAGCAGCGTCAGGATTCTCTGCATAATACATTTTACTCATGAAACTATTTTACCATAATTTGACTTAAATTGTAAATCGTTTACAAATTGATAATAAAACGAAAAAGACTGAAGAAAGCTAGTAGGTAAAACCTTTTCTTCAATCTCTTTCAACACTTATAGATAAATGATAAACCATTTAGAACTAGAAATATCATAGTCAGGATAAAACAAAAAGTTTATCATCTATAATCGGGCGTATTTATTATTACTATTGCTTAACCTTCAGATACTTAATTATCAACAAAATTCCCAACAGGATGTTTAGATAAAAGCCCAACTGATACGTTTTTGTCAGGATTTCCAAACTTGTCCAAAGTCGTATCAAATCTTCTAGCGACATACGGAAGAGATACCCTTCTGTAGCAATCCACAAAATCAAAAATAGATAACTTCCAGAAGCAAGCCATTTCGTCCACCGTTTTTTTAGTAGGCAAGCAATCAAGAGCGAACAGATAAAGATAGCTGTTACAATAGCATGTTCCATCAAAAAAGTAAAACCGTAATAGGTTTCCAAAAAGCGTCTACCATTATCCGCATTCGCCCCTTTTATAAAAGGTAGTGCAAAACTTAAAATAAAACAAAGTTCCAATGTGTAACGTTTTAAGATTTTCATAGTACACCTCCTACAAGTTGTGAACTAAAATGCCCCCTTTATAACCTTATAAACCAGTAAACCATCTCCAACTTCATCAATAAATTGGTCAACCTCTATCTACTTATATTATATACTATTGACTTACCGCATTCAAGAAACCGCTTTATTTTTTTAGCTTTTTATGGTATGATAGACGAAATATCTAGGGGAAAACAAATGACCAACGAATTTTTACATTTTGAAAAAATCAGCCGCCAGACTTGGCAATCTTTACATCGAAAGACGACACCTCCTTTGACTGAAGAGGAATTAGAATCTATCAAGAGTTTTAATGACCAGATTAGTTTACAGGATGTGACTGATGTCTATCTTCCCCTAGCCCATCTCATCCAGATTTACAAGCGTACCAAGGATGATTTGGCCTTTTCCAAAGGAATTTTCCTTCAACGTGAAAGCAAAGCCCAGCCTTTTATCATTGGGGTTTCTGGGAGTGTTGCTGTTGGAAAATCCACAACCAGTCGCCTACTTCAAATCCTACTGTCCCGTACACTTACAGATGCTACAGTGGAGTTGGTAACAACTGACGGCTTCCTCTATCCCAACCAGACCTTGATTGAGCAAGGAATTCTAAATCGTAAGGGATTTCCTGAAAGCTATGATATGGAGGCTCTTCTCAACTTCTTGGACCGCATCAAAAATGGACAAGATGTAGATATTCCTGTCTATTCTCATGAAGTCTACGACATCGTTCCTGAGGAAAAACAAAGTGTCAAAGCTGCTGATTTTGTGATTGTCGAGGGGATTAATGTCTTTCAAAACCCACAAAACGAGCGTCTCTATATCACTGACTTTTTTGACTTTTCCATCTATGTTGATGCCTCAGTAGATGACATCGAGAGTTGGTATCTGGACCGTTTCTTGAAAATGCTGAGCCTAGCCCAAAACGACCCTGATAGCTACTATTATCGTTTTACTCAAATGCCGATTGGGGAAGTGGAAGCCTTTGCCCATCAGGTCTGGACTAGTATCAATCTCACAAATCTACAAAATTATATTGAACCAACTAGAAATCGTGCAGAAGTGATTCTTCATAAAACAAAGAACCATGAAATCGATGAAATTTACTTAAAAAAATAATTTTCCCTTGTCAAAACGTAAGTTTTCAGATATAATGGTATAGTTAGTAAATATGGAGGTAAGAACATTGGCAAACATTAAATCAGCTATCAAACGCGCTGAATTGAACGTTAAACAAAACGAAAAGAACTCAGCTCAAAAATCAGCTATGCGTACTGCTATCAAAGCTTTCGAAGCAAACCCATCTGAAGAACTTTTCCGTGCTGCTAGCTCAGCTATCGATAAAGCAGAAACTAAAGGTTTGATTCACAAAAACAAAGCAAGCCGCGACAAAGCTCGTCTTTCAGCTAAACTTGCTAAATAAGAAACAGTCCATAGAGGCTGTTTTTTTGTCCTCAAATAGGAAAAGGTAGAAAATGAAAATCGCGATTATTGGATATTCTGGTGCTGGTAAGTCAACTCTAGCAGAAAAGTTGTCTCACTACTACTCCATCCCAAAACTTCACATGGACACACTCCAATTTCAACCTGGTTGGCAAGACAGTGACCGTGAATGGATGTTGACCGAGATGAAAAACTTTCTCACCAAGCAGGAATCTTGGGTTATTGATGGCAACTACTCTTGGTGTTTCTATGAGGAAAGAATGAAAGAAGCAGATCAAATCATCTTTCTAAATTTCTCTCGATGGAATTGTTTGTTAAGAGCCTTTAAGCGCTATTTAAAATACAAAGGAAAAGTCAGAGAAAGTATGGCCACAGGTTGTCCTGAGCGTTTTGACTGGGAATTTATCCGCTGGATTCTTTGGGATGGACGGAGCAAAACTGCTAAAGAACGCTACAAGTGGGTTCAAGAAACCTATCCAGATAAAGTTGTTATCCTTAGGTCTCAAAAGGAGATAGATTACTTTATAAAGACTCACGAAAACAAGAAGAAAAAACAACGTGGATAATGTTAGTACTATTTGGAAGACAAATCCCCTTTTTGGTGTCTATTTTTCCAAAATATTTTCTTCATTATTTACCAATCTATCCTATCTAAAACTCTGAATTCTATAGAAATGAAAAGGGACATTCACTGTCCCTTTTATCAATTTTTAAATTTTGAATATACAATAATCACAATCGCTAGGTCTCAAATCCACTCTACTCATTTGGAACAAGTATAAGGGAAGACGGGTATTATATTTAGCTTTAATAAATAACAGGCAATGGAATGAGTGTTATAACCTTAATCTGAAAAAATAAAGGTTTTAGCTACTAAAAATGTGCAAGAAAAGCTTGATTTCATAAACTTTACCAGCTTCGTTGCTATAACCTCGTCCCCAGTCATACCTAGCCCCAAGTAATTTCCAATTGATAGCTGGCAAAGGGATGTCCCTCTTGATTTTGTAGTTGATAGTCTAAATAAATCTTTTGCCCATCAACTTGATAATGGCTCGTTTGGATGATAAACTCCTGCATGCCCATAGGTGTGGGAATATAGGCTAAACTATCGCTATCCTTTAGAAAGCGCATAATGGTCTTGGGATTGGAAAAACGGCTCATCACCAGTTCTTGACTATGAAATTTAATAACCACTTTTTCCTTTTCCTCATTATAAAAAAGCAGGTAGCTATAATCTCCTTTTTCATGCACTTCCACGTCATAAAGCTGGTCAATCACTTCCAACTGCTCATCAAACTGAATCGTATTTCGCATCCGAATCTTCACATCAGGTCCTCTTTCTTGTCTCTTGTCCTACTATTTTACCAAAAAGAGCAGGATTTTGCTATAATGGTCATATGAACGAAAAAGTATTCCGTGACCCAGTTCACAACTACATCCATGTTAATAATCAAATCATCTATGACTTGATTAATACAAAAGAATTTCAGCGTTTGCGTCGAATCAAGCAACTGGGAACTTCCAGTTATACCTTCCACGGTGGAGAACACAGTCGCTTTTCCCACTGCTTGGGGGTCTATGAGATTGCTCGTCGCATCACGGAGATTTTTGAAGAAAAATATCCTGAAGAATGGGATCCTGCTGAGTCTCTCTTAACCATGACCGCTGCTCTCCTACATGACCTTGGGCATGGTGCCTACTCGCATACTTTTGAACATCTCTTTGATACAGATCATGAGGCGATTACTCAAGAGATTATCCAAAGTCCTGAGACAGAGATTCACCAAATCCTACTACAAGTAGCGCCAGATTTTCCAGAAAAGGTAGCCAGTGTCATTGACCACACCTATCCTAACAAGCAGGTCGTGCAACTCATTTCCAGTCAGATTGATGCGGACCGCATGGACTATCTCTTGCGCGACTCCTATTTTACAGGAGCATCCTATGGGGAATTTGACCTGACTCGCATCCTCCGAGTCATTCGTCCTGTCGAAAATGGTATCGCCTTTCAGCGCAATGGCTTGCATGCCATCGAAGACTATGTCCTCAGTCGCTACCAGATGTATATGCAGGTTTATTTCCACCCAGCAACACGAGCCATGGAAGTTCTCCTGCAGAATCTCCTCAAACGCGCCAAGGAACTCTATCCTGAGGACAAGGACTTCTTTGCACGAACTTCTCCACATCTCCTGCCATTCTTTGAAAAAAATGTGACCTTGTCTGACTATCTAGCTCTGGATGATGGTGTGATGAATACCTACTTCCAACTCTGGATGACCAGTCCTGACAAAATTCTCGCAGATTTGTCGCAACGCTTTGTCAACCGTAAGGTCTTTAAATCCATTACCTTTTCACAAGAAGACCAAGACCAACTCGCCAGCATGAGAAAATTGGTTGAAGACATCGGCTTTGATCCAGACTACTACACTGCCATTCATAAGAACTTTGACCTCCCTTATGATATCTATCGTCCCGAATCTGAAAATCCACGGACACAGATTGAGATTCTACAAAAAAATGGAGAACTGGCCGAACTCTCTAGCCTATCTCCTATCGTCCAATCCCTTGCTGGCAGTCGCCACGGAGATAATCGTTTCTATTTTCCAAAAGAAATGTTGGACCAAAGCAGCATCTTCGCAAGCATCACCCAGCAATTTTTACACTTGATTGAGAACGATCATTTTACCCCAAATAAAAACTAGAAGAGGAATTTTATGAGTATTAAACTAATCGCCGTTGATATCGACGGAACCCTAGTCAACAGCAAAAAGGAAATCACTCCTGAAGTCTTTTCTGCCATCCAAGATGCCAAAGAAGCTGGTGTCAAAGTCGTGATTGCAACTGGTCGCCCCATCGCAGGTGTTGCTAAACTTCTGGACGACTTGCAGTTGAGAGACGAGGGTGACTATGTTGTGACCTTTAATGGTGCCCTTGTCCAAGAAACTGCTACAGGACATGAGATTATCAGCGAATCCTTGACCTATGAGGATTATCTGGATATGGAATTTCTCAGTCGCAAGCTCGGTGTCCACATGCACTCTATTACCAAGGACGGCATCTACACAGCCAATCGTAATATCGGAAAATATACAGTGCACGAATCAACCCTCGTCAGCATGCCTATCTTCTACCGTACACCTGAAGAAATGGCTGATAAGGAAATTGTCAAATGTATGTTCATCGATGAACCAGAGATTCTGGATGCTGCAATTGAAAAAATACCAGCAGAATTTTACGAGCGCTACTCTATCAACAAATCTGCTCCTTTCTACCTCGAACTCCTTAAAAAGAATGTGGACAAAGGTTCAGCCATCACTCACCTAGCTGAAAAACTCGGATTGACCAAAGATGAAACCATGGCGATCGGTGACGAAGAAAATGACCGCGCTATGCTAGAAGTCGTTGGAAACCCCGTTGTTATGGAAAATGGAAATCCAGAAATCAAAAAAATCGCCAAATACATCACTAAATCTAACGATGAATCCGGCGTTGCCCATGCCATCCGTACATGGGTACTGTAAAACGGAAGACTATAGGAAAACCGCTCAGCTGAGCGGTTTTTAGTATGAATATATCACAATAAGAGTAAATCAATAAATTGAATGGCTGTTGCACAGTCACTTAAATCTTGATAGTACAAAAAAATGAACAGCAGTTATATCAAATGGAGACTTTATCACTCTGGCAATTCTATCTTCAAACTCATATCTGTAGGCTGCAACACTTTCTGAACCGCAGCAAGAAAGGCTAAACCGTTATCAGATGGAGAATATTGGAAGGTAATATGGATGACTTTTTTGTCAAACTTATCACCATATCGTGCCACATACTGCTTGCTTTCGAGGAAGTAGATATAGTTGTTGAGTTTTTCTTGAAGTTTCAAGAGATGTTCTTCTTCCAGAGATTCTATCCATTTATTCTCATCAATCAACAACAACTCTAGATGGTCATCTGAAACACCCATAGCATCGATACTTGTAACGTCTAGTTCAATTTTCTCAACTGTTTTAATGGTTTCTACTACCTTAGGGGGATTGTAGTATTTTTCCTTGAATTCCTTAAGAATCTTCTCTACCTTTTCTTCATCACACTGCCTGTATAATGGACTACGGTCTAATACATTACATAGTCTTTCATAGGTATACGTATGTTTCTGCTCATCAGATAATTTTGAAATGCTTTCTATAATATTTCTTACCAATTCATCTGTTTCAATAACAAAGGAAAGATTAGAATATTCAGTTAAAAACCAGTTTTGAATAGAGATATAATCAGTTACCTTATCTAATTTGACTAAGTCAATCGATAAGCTAAAATCCTTCAAGATTTCAAAAGTTCTTCTCGCTATATCCTTATCACCTTCCACATACAGAGGGAATAAGCAATATTCCATTAATACGCTAATGTCTGTACTGTCAAGTTCATAAGAATCTCGTTCTCGTATGCGATATTTTGCATCTGTGCCTAAAAAAGCTTCTTCCTCTTTTCCTTCTTCCATCACACTACGATAAAAATTAACAAAAGATTCATATTCTTTAGGCTCTGGTATTTCAAATTTTTTCATTTATTTACTCCATTGATTTATTCTACCTATTTCTGGGTATTTACTTGCACTATTGTTGAATGATGGTATTAAAACTTTGTCTTATTATAGCATAAAATAAATACAGAAAAAATAAAATGGGGAACTTAAGGAAAAAGAAAACCACCTGAAAAAAATATCAGATGGTAAACTTTTCAATCTTGAACAAACTAATAAGTTTCTTAGAATGTTATTTTTGTGATAACTTCTGCAACATTTCAGGAGAAATTGGGTCCACAAGAACATACTTGGCATCTAGCATGTAAATTCCCTCAGTCAACGACTCTAAGAATTCCCGATAAGGAACTTCGGCTAGTTTTTCGCCATCGGCTGTCATGATAAACAGTCGTGCAACTGCAACCTTACTTCCTCGATACTCTTGTAAATATTGAGGCTCTAGCTCTGGTTGAGCCGGTAAGATTGTTCGTCCTTCACTATTTAGATAATTGATAGGGATAATGATGTTCTCTCCATTTTGCTCTACTTTAAAAACTTGTTGCTCAGAGTAATAAGCATTTAGCTGTTGGGTAAAGCGCAAACGCTGGTCATAACTATTTAAGAGTTGATCATCCGGCACATGGATAATCTGCCCTAGGTAGAGTTCATTGATGTAAATAGGACGTTTTACTCCCATAATTTCCACGATGGGATGAACTTTTACTTCCTTGGTCAATTCTGAAAGAGCTGATAAGAAAATATCCGTGAAATGAAAATCAAGAATGGAATCTTTATCATAGTCCACGCCATCATGTTCACACACTCTTACATCTAAAAGAACCAGCAATGTTTTCAAGAACATCAAGGCCCCAGTCCAGTCAGAAGCTGTCGCCAAATCTGGAACAGATACCTGATAGGCTTGACCATCAAAAGATAGACGGAACCCTAGACTAGACTTCTCTTTGACCCCAAACTGAACAGAATGGAAATCCGAAATAAGAGAGTCTGCAGATGGCTTTAATCCTGCATCCTTAGCGGAAACGCTGTAACATTCAAAAAGTTCTGCTTGAAGCACCTCACCAATTCTTAGTGATTGGTTGCTTTTTATTGTAAAATTAACTGATTTCATATTTTTCTCCTTCGGTCTACTGGCAAATCCTTTCTACGACGTAGAATCGTTACTTCGCTGACAGGGATTTTTCCTGATGCATACGTAATATGACCGTACTTATCATCCATCAATGACGCGCCATCTGCTATATTGTTTTCATTTAAAAATTCTTTATCAGAAACCAATATTCGCACATAAGAATCAGGTGCTGTAAAATCATCATCCCCATGCTTGTGACCTGCGATTTCAAATTCATGATCTTTATACAAGACACTATCACAAACCAAATACCTTTGACTAACCGCACTATAAGGCACAAGCTTCCCGTATAGACCTTCTCCTTCACCATCTACATAGGAACTATAGGGGAAATAGCCTTCTTTCAACATTTCCGGATTTTCTGAAAGAAGGATATAGTCATTTATATAATTCACAAAATTAGAGTATACTTTGTTTTGGTAAACTAAATATTCTTTACGCATACTAACCCTCCACGTATTCCATTATACCATATTCACAACAACAAATTTTCCGTACTACATCACTCATTTCCTGACCCAGTCTGTTCTATATTTTCTTCATTCTCTCGTTTCTCTTTTAAATCTTTCAATGTTTTATCAATAACCCTCTTAACTCCCTCATCACTCATTCCAGAAATATGGTAAGGGTAATTTTGACTCTCCTTACTTGAAGTTTGATTTTGTGTACTTTCTTCAGTTGATGAGTTATCGTTCAAATCTGATGTTGTCGTAGTAGATACAGGTTCAGAATTTGAACTTTTCTTTGACAGGTCTATACAACACCGAAAATGTGAAGAATAAGGCTAGAATCGATGCGATAAACGGAAATATCTTTTTATCTGATTCATCTGATGAAACCTTAACTCCACTGGTGCTAAGTGCCTTCCATTCAGGGTGCAATTCTTCGATGGCTTGTTTCTCTTTCCAAAGCGGAACTAGTAAGAAATGGTTAAAAGGTAAAACTGTAGCCATAGCTGCCGCTCCTAATGGAATAAACCTATTTGAATTCACGATAAGCACGATGCTTAGTATAGATAATAATACGAATAGAATTATTACTAATACTAGTCGAATTTTATATTCTTTTTTAATCTGGAGATATCTTTCTTAGGATACCTTTTCTTAATCTTGATTGGGATGATTTGAGCCTTCCGATATATTTTCCTTATCTGAAAAAATGCCATCATCCGGTAATTCTACCTTCAGGCTCATATCTGTTGGCTGCAACACTTTCTGAACCGCTGCAAGAAAGGCTAGTCCATTATCAGATGGAGAATACTGGAAAGTGATATGGATGACTTTTTGGTCAAAGTCATCACCGTATCGTTCCATATACTGTTTGCCTTCGAGAAAGTAGATATAATTGTTAATTTTTTCTTGAAGGATTTTTAGATGAACTGCTTCTGTTTCTTCCTCCCAGCCAATTGGATCCACAAGGAGTAACTCTAAATGATTATCAACTATACCAATAGAGTCAAGTTCGCTAGGTTGCAATTTTGAAACGATGGCTTGGGTGGCAATTTGAGTAAATTCCTCTGCTGAAAAAAGACGACGACTATTTTGGGGATTTTTTAGAATAAAGGAAGGATTATTCTCAATGAAAAGTTTACTAGATTCATCTTGTGTATATTGCTTTTTTGATTTCCAAAAACCATATTGTGCATAATTCATCAACTCTTTTCCAGTATGTTCTCCAGACATATAGCTGTCGGCAGCTTCTTTGGGGATTTCTTGAACTACTTCTGGCATGGTAATATTAAAAGTTGGATAACGCAAGAAATACTTGTCACCATCTTGACAGATTTCCAACATATCTTTTTGACTTAAATAAATAGTTTCCATTCTCATATCCTTTGCCTATTACTATAAATATACTGATTTATTATTCCCTAATGCAAATGAACTATCTGTTGAAACTTCATCTGAATTCTATTGGTTTCTCTTATGATGTCATCCACTTGACTATAAAGGCCAGTGCCCTGTTTCAGCATAAATCATTACCTCATATGCTCCCCTAGAAGATTCAAATGCTTTATCAATCAGTTCTTTAGTAATAGGATAGCGAACTTCTGGCCCCATGGCTCCGCCAATTTCTTTAAAGAAGCTAATTTCGTAATAGCCGTCTGTCTCATATACAATAAATCCATTGCCTCGATGTACAATCGTATCTGATTGATTATAATCTTCTAACTCATCCTTCTCTGGCCAACGATGATGTTCACAATAAAACATTACTTCTAAAGAATCTTTGTCTGATTTTGAAACACGTTCTGCTAATTCCTGGCTAATGAGAAAATTAAGCGCTTCTTTCCCTCTACTCCACATAATCTCATAATTATTTTTGTCTTTTAATATTGTACAGTTTTTATATTGCTGAATTTCTGTTGTCATATAAATTTGCTTCCTTTATTTAATATTGCAGAATTATCATAGAGCAAAAAGATTTAGTTGGTGCGCACATTCCTTATCAAACTCTCCATTACCTTCTTTCGTCTGTGTAAACTATTGGCTATACACAAATAGAGAATAAACAAAAGTATGGAGTGGAAAAACAAAGTCAAAAAACCAGGATATATTAGATAGACGGTCAATGATACTAACAAACTAATAAAGCTAGCACGAAGTACAGAAGAAACAACAACTCCACTTTTCTTTACTATTTCTAGGAATTCTAAGTACTCCAAATCTGTAAATAGAGCCGGATACAAATCCAAGTCTTTTTTTAAATAGACATCCAGCAATTTCCCGATAAGTAAGAAAATAAAAGAAAATAGAATCAAATAGAGATACTTATGCTCAGCTATACTAAAGATTTTCAGGCCATTCAGGAATCTAATAAATGGAAGAACTAGTAATATCAAGGTAAGAATAAAGTACTGTTGATACTTAGAAGTTCTTTCTGGAATCGAAAAATACAGTTTCCTTCCTTTTATATCATAGTAAACCAATTTGTTCTTAAATTCTCCTAGATGAACTAGTTCTTTATAATGTTTTCTCTTTTCTTTCATTTCCTTTTTTCAGTTCTTTCTCCAATTGTTTTAAGACAACTAAAATATCGCTTTTATAATCCATTGTTTCATCTACAAATCTTCTTGCTAAACTAAAAAAACTAATGTTATTGATATTTTCCCCTCGTTCTATAAGCTTAGTTAGATTATATATATCCTGTATAATTCCCGGGTATAACTTCTGACTTGGATATTCTAAGTCAATTAAATCTTGTAATTGTCCTACATATTGAGTATATCTGTTCTTCACAATTGAATCCCTTATTAACTGTAATTAGTGTATTCACTTCAAGTATTATAGCTGTGAAATTAGCTACTAAACCTAACCAATGCTCCTTTTTATAAGAATACTGATGGAATTATTTTTATACTTTTGTATTTTGACATTGACTGATTTTTCCCCTTTCTTCATATTCACAATGAACAGATGTTGGAAATAGCTTTTATCCAAATAGCTATACTGCCTTTAACAATCTTAACTACGAACAAAGCATATTTTAGCTTGGAACTGTTCTCCAAATCTAGTTTTAACTTTATTCACTTAATTTAATTTTCACTTTGATTTGATAAAACATCAACTATCTCATATTCCCGTTCTTCTCCGGGTGCAAAGGCAACGTTTATGGTTGCTAGAAATATGAACACTGTTAACATCATTAAACAAAGCATGGCAATATTCTTCAAATATATGAATGCCATAGCAAATAAAAGAGTTAAAGTAATAATACATAGTCTCAATAGAAACATTTTGACATAAAAACCCAATGAATTTACTGGTTTTATCTTAAAATTAATAGATTGCTCCAACGATCTATTGAGTAATTTTTCCAAAGTCTTTTTCTTTTTAGAATATAAGAGTTGAAGCAAACTAAAAGACAATAATAGACCAATAACTACTAAAAGCAAACTAGTTACAATCGAAAAATTTACATAAAAGTTGGTAAATAAATCAATATGATTCATACGAGCCCAGGCATTCACAAAAACTGCCAATCCTGCAGCTAATGATGTTGGAAGGATAAATTTGCTCGCCTTAGAGTTTTTCTCTTCGATTTTAAAAAGTTCTTCATCTGAGATAGCATAAACTTTCTGATAAAAATACCAGTTTAAAGGCAAACAGAAATATCCGAGAAAATGTTTAGGAGATCTATCTAATAGATACTGTCTCCCCTGATAATGAAATAATAGGTATCGAAAATTCCCTTTATAATATAATTTTATTTTTTGCATTTTAATCCTTACTAATCTAAGAAAACATGAGTTTTCCCAAGCTATAAGGAGTATCTTGATATCGGCTACATCTTATTTTAGTTTTTTATCATTTATTTTATATAAGTGATGGCTTTCAGTTCCAAATGCAACATTAGAAGCCGACAAATATAGAAAGATGATTGCATTGGCCATTAAGCCAAAAAGTAAGTTACCTGAGTAGAAATAATACATTGGCATAAAAAATGCTAGCCCACCAATAACCACTATAAATCCTAGCAATTGTTTAAAGTCAATTTTTACTGGCGTAATTTTATAGTATTGTAAATGCCTAAGTTCGTGCCCTATCAAGAAGGCCATCCTTCTTTTCCGAGAATAGTAAAATAATTCAACCAGAACATATGTTAAAAGAAAAGTCATTAAAAAGAGTGCCACTTTCGTAAAACTTGAAAGATTCGTTTCAAAATACTTAGTGATATCAATCTTGTTAACCCGTAACCAATTATATAAAAAGATACTCAGCCCAGCACCGAGAGAAGCTGAAACAGTGAGTTTTGTAGCACGTCCATTTTTTTCTTTTATTTTACAGTACTCATCCGATGTAATGGGATACACATGTTGAAAGAAAAGCCAATTTATAGGTGGAAAAAGATATCCTATCAAATGACATGGTCTTCTGTCAAGTAGATAGTATTGATGATTGAATTCAAATACTAAATACCGAAAATTTCCATAAGCAAAACGAATTTTTTCCATCATTTCTCCTTAATTACAAACAGCTCACTTCTAATTAGCCCCTCTAAACTATACCCTAGCAAAGTAGCCTCATATTGATCTCCTAGTCCATTAGCATCATTCAGTTGAATCAACCACTCCTTAATAGTTTTTAATTTTACAATTGATGCATAGAAGGTTTGAAATATTCTGTTTGGTTGGAAAAATAGATTATATTCATTGTCACTTGCATCTACGTAATAAATCTTGTTTAACTCTGAAGAAAAATTGATTTTTTCTTTAGTCCTAGAATCAATCGAATAGAAGTTATCCAGTTGTTCTCTAGTCAAGTATTCTTTTAATACTTCAATTTCCTCTATATCATTTATTAAAGTCATCATTGGGAATTCAAAATCTGTAACTCCTCTCTTAACAAAGATTGCAAAATAGAGTTGAGACAAATCCTTGTTACGAATT
Organism: Streptococcus mitis; assembly: GCF_946190155.1. Classification (GTDB taxonomy): domain Bacteria; phylum Bacillota; class Bacilli; order Lactobacillales; family Streptococcaceae; genus Streptococcus; species Streptococcus mitis_CL. The sequence continues at coordinate 151,181 of NZ_CAMHZL010000002.1, read as the reverse complement.
TTACAGTATTCTAAAACATTCCCTCTTTCATTTAGTGAAATAACAAATTCGTCTTCTCTTTGTTCTAGAATATAAATAATATCCACATTATCATATACCTGCAACTTGTTATTTCTTGAAACAATTTCAATATTACCGATAAACCTTTTCACACTTACAATATACTCATTATCAAACATTATCATTTCCTCGCACGGAGTCACATATTTTTTTAATAAGGGTTAAACGTCAGCATCAAAACATTATTGTTCTATAGAATTTAAAAAATCATCAATATTTTGGCCTTCTAAACTTTTTACTTTAACTCCCTGATCTTTAAAGATTCCTAAAGGTGTTTCGACTATTTTTAAGACTTCAATATCTTTTCGACCAATCTCTTTTGCCCATTCTAATTTGTTTATCTGCTTGAATCCCAACTCATCCTTTATTTGATTTTGGTTGGCGCTTGGTATTATTTCAAACCAATCTTTCTCAATATTCCTTCGAATCATCCCACTACTAACATAAAAAGAATGCCCCTTATATTGAATTTCATAATGAATACTGTATAGAAAGTCTAGCTCTTCCATCTTGACTTTTTTTGAAAAGAAATCATCAAATTCCTCTCCCCAAGAATCTATATAATTGCTAAACCCTCCATCTTTTGTATCACTAGTCAGAACAATCCAATCATTATTACTAAGTCCTTTTGAAACATTATATTTTTTACCCTGATGAATAGCAATCATTATTCACTCCTATTTCGTTACTTCCCAACCTTATGAATTCACCCTTCAGTTGTCTAGTCTTCTAATAAGCTGTCAATTCTTTTTATCAATAAAGAAAATTGTTCATTTTTTCTTTTCATGTATGCAGCGTCCGAGTCAAAAACATAAAAATCCGATAAACCATCTCTTTGGAAAAACATACTTTTGTACCTTTTCTGTAGGTGGATCATCGTTTCTGCTGGTATCTGGGGATGTCCTATACTTTGTAGGATAAACTGCATTTCCTCAAGGATACCTATGAAATTATTAACATTAATTTTTCCCTTGTAATCTGATAGAAACACTATTAAGTCAGATAACGAATTCGTCAGTTCTTCTTTTAAATTGGTCATCATGTCATTCTCCAAAATATTCTTTAGTCATTAATAGAAACCGAGCTTATATTCGACATCTATATTTGACTATCTCATAAAATTCCGCGATAGCCTCTTCTTCATTTTTAAAGGAAGCAATTTCAATCAAACTCTGACGCTCTGACACTTCATACACCAGAAACTTATTTGATTTCGAATCCAGAAAATACCCTATTGCGAACTGCTCTAATGCTTTTTTGTTTAGATAGACTGTATGATATTTAAGCTTACTTCGATTACACTCTAAAAAAGTAAGTAACTCTTCTTTTGTCATTGTAGTTTCTCCGTTAGCTTTATGACTTTTTAAGTAAAGAGAATTTTGAGGTTGCTTCCTTCCTTCTTCTCTCTCCATACTTAGGATCAATTATACTAAATAAGCGAATTTGTTCTTCTTGAAGAAGGCTATTATAACGTTCAAAATCTTCATTAGCATTCGTCCATGCATTCTTTGATGCTATTCTAGTAACATATGATTGTAAAAGATCATAAAGTATATCTTCCTTATTAGCAAATTTTTTCTCAGAATTTATTTTGCCACGTTCGACACCAACAATGTAATAGTGATCGCCCTCTAAATAAATAGTACGTCCTTCCGGTAAGAATAGAGATGGTTTTTCTTCTGAAAATAAGTCCGACGGATTCAGATTTGTTTCCCCTATTTTTAATAGTAACTCTATTAATTCTTGCTTTAACTGCATTATTTTTACCTCATTCCATTATTCATAAATAATAATTATTTGCTAAACAAGAATAGAATACTGGTCTCACCTGATTTTGTATCAATATATGATATTATTTCCGCAAAAGAGGTATTAAATTTACTAGAGTATGTACTCTTTTCGGAAAATCTACCATATTGTTTTTCTAACCACTTATCCTGTATTCCTTTTATATCTTGTAGTTTATATTCAAACATATTCGAATAATTTATCGGAGCATTTGATTGATAAATACATAACTTTAAAGATTCAAGAATGTTATTTTTAAAATTAAAATCTGCCCAAAATTCTAATCCTTCAATCTTAACGGGGGATTTTAACTTAAATAAATTAGAACTTTCATCTTGTTGAAGATAACCTTTAAAATTATTATTAAATATTTCTTTTGTTAATTGTTTGTTGATAACTGTATTATTTATAATCATTAGAATTCCTAACTATATCCTATTTTTACCTGTTTAAAAAAAGTTTTGACAATCTAGTCACATTATACCACAAAAAGAGAGCGTCTTTCGCCCTCTTTATCACTCCGGTAATTCTACCTTCAAACTCATATCTGTGGGTTGTAACACTTTCTGAACCTCAGCAAGAAAGGCCAATCCATTATCAGATGGGGAGTACTGGAATGTGATATGGATGACTTTTTTGTCAAAGCTATCGCCATATCGCTCCACATACTGCTTGCTTTCGAGGAAGTGAATGTAATTGTTGATTTTTTCTTGCAGAATTTTAAGATGGACTGCTTCTATCTCTTCCTGCCAGCCGACTGGATCCACCAGAAGAAGCTCTAAATGATTATCAACTATACCAATAGCGTCAAGTTCGCTAGGTTTCAATTTTGAAACGATGGCTTGGGTGGCAATTTGAGTAAATTCTCCAGGAGAAAATATTTTTTTGTTATCAGGTAAATCATTAAAAATTAAATCAGGATTATTTCGTATAAAAATTTTGTCTGACTCTTCCTGTGTATATTGCTTTTTTGATTTCCAAAAACCATATTGCGCATAATTCATCAACTCTTTACCAGTATGTTCTCCCGATATATAGCTATTGGCAGCTTCTTTGGGAATTTCTTGAACCACTTCTGGCATGGTAATATTAAAACTTGGATAACGTAAAAAATACTTATCCCCCTCTTGACAGATTTCCAACATGTCTTTTTGACTTAAATAAATAGTTTCCATTCTCATCTCCTTTGTCTTTTACCAAATGTCTACTGATTTATTCTTTCTTCAAAATCATTTATCTTCTCTTTCGTACTAACTAAACTTTAGCTAGTTCTCAATAACCTAGAAAGCTAAACACATCTTTTACAAGATTCACATATCCTGCCTCAAATTAAATCTTTTCCCTTCCTTGTCCCATAGTGGCGAAGGATAGGGGTGCGAAAAACCAAATTCATTAGCCAACTGTTCCGCATGAACTGTTTGACTAAGAAACTTAAAGAACTCATCCTTTGCTTCCTTCATCGTATCAAACTCCCATGTTTTCCCCACAATATATGAGCGTTCATCCCTACTGTTAATTTGAAATTTGCCATTTTTAAAAAACAAATGTGTTGCCCAAGGTTGACTGCTATCTTCATCAAACAAGACATAAGACAAGCTTTCAAAACCTCTTTCTTTAATCTCCTTTTCCACTATATTTTTCAAAGATTCGATATCGATATCTTGTTTATCCCATAGTGGAGAAGGATATTGTGGCACCCAGCCATTGGCAATATAGTACTTATTTCTTGAAACGGTATGGTCTAACAACTCTAAAAACTTTTCTTTTGCTTTAGGAAAATCAGAATACTCAAAAACTCTTCCTTTTCCAGCCCTATCCCTTGTTAGATATACCTCATACTTATGAGTTTGAGGATCGAGTTCAATTCTCGTTTCCCACTCAGAAGGTCTGTGTTCATTAAAAATAGAATATCTTAAAGACTCATATCCTAAATCTTGAATGGTTGATAACAGTTCTAAACGTTCTTTGACTTCGTCTCTCATCTTCTAGTGACCCTCTTTTTCATCCCATAATGGAGATGGATATTCTGCTGATAATCCTAACTGTATATTCAGTTTATTAGATTCTATAACAAGTTCTAATTTTTTTTAAAAATCTTTCTTTGCATTTTCAAAATTATCGTACTCTTTGCTATGTCCAACTATATATGATCGATCATCTCGTCCTTCAACATAAAATTTTCCATTTTTCTGATAAAGATGAAATGCCCAAGGAAGCTGTTTTGTTTCGTCAAATAGAACATAATGTAAGCTCTCATAATGACGTTTTTCAATTTCTTGTTCAACTATGCATTTCATGTTCTCAATGTCAGCTTCGATTTTGTCCCATAACGGGGAGGAGTATTCAGGAACTTCCCCATTTTCTACAAAAAGTTTATTTATTTCTACAGTAAGATCTAGTTTTTCTATAAATTTATTTTTGGCATCCTCAAAATTATCAAATTCTAATTTTTTATTATAACTTGCTCGATCCATGGTAGCGTAAACATTGTACGCTTGCTTAGAATCGTCAAATTCGATTACCACTTCCCATTCACCAGGACCATATTCGTTAAAAATAGAATATCTCAAACTTTCGTATCCTAAATCTTGAATGGCTGATAACAGTTCTAAACGTTCTTGGGCTTCGTCTCTCATCTTCTAGACATCTCCTTTTTCATCCCACAAACTACAAGAATAGTAGGGTGAATCTCCATTCTGTACAAAATATCTGTTCATTTCGATAAAAGACTCCATTAAATTAAGAAAAGATAGCTTTGCCTCTTCAAAATTGTCAAACTCCCTTGTTTTCCCCATTATATAGGTCCGGTCGTCCCGACTATTTACCATAAACTTCCCATCTCGATAGTATAGATGTATAGCCCAAAGTTGACTACTATGCTCATCAAATAGAGCATAATAAAGATTTTCAAAGCCTTTTTCTCTGATTTCTTTTTCTACATCTTGTTTTAACAAATCTAAATTCAAATTATTATTCATATTATTGTCCCAATTAACAGTTTATCTATAGAGTGTCACAAGTCCCATCACTATTTCACAATAATGGAAAACCGTTCATTCTTTTGATATTTTTGATTGAATCTTTCCAGTTGCTTCATTGATTTTATTTTAACAAGACCGTTTGGGAAAGTGATGCTGTCGTTCAATTCCTCTTGATAATCCTTAATTCCTTTAGCAATTGCTTGGGTAACTCTCGAAGTACGGATTGTAAAGCTAGCTATATTTTTTTCTTGCATAAAAAGGATTGCATCAAAAAACAAAACCGATATATACAAATCAACTGCAGCACGCTGCGATAGATCTATAAGACTGCCTTCTAATATATCTTGAATCTTATCAATATCATTCTGCTTGTAGAAATACTCAGCTAATACTTGGTAAATGTCTGTTGGAAAAGCATCTGGTACAGAGGTCGGAGGCTCTATGCGATATCTTTTTGCACCTCGCAAAATCCCTACAACATTGCCAGCTTGGATAGCTTCTAACAAGAGTTTTCTGTAATTTTTCATTTGATAATCTTTCATATCTCCAATTTCGAAAAGACTTAGTTCGTTCTCTGCAAAATTTACCATTTTGATTTTATTAAGCTTAGTTTTCTTTTCTTAATCTCTACACGCTAGAATTTCAGCACCTTCGGGTAATATTTCTTCCAGTTCAGCCTGTGTGAATAAGCCTTGCGCTTTAGGATTTCCTCTTAAAGCTTCTGGATATTGCCTCCAGAAATTTCTATTAGCTTCTTCTTGTGTCACGTTCGGTGGCCAATAATCGTGCTTAACTTTGCAAGATATTTCAAGTAGAGTCCGTTCTCCACTCTCTAATAAGACAAATAACTCATTTGGTAATTCATATACAACTAACCAAGACGCTACGGTCCCTTCTTCTGAAACTAAATAATACTTGTCCTCATTTTTCCAGATTGACTTCCCGTATCCTTCAATTTCTTCAAACTGGATAACATCTTCCCATTCTAGGTTTGTTGGTTTCATTTTATACCTTCCTTACTTAAGTGGCGATACATAATCATATGGAAGTTCACCTTCAGATTCAATCCACTGCTTCTCAGCAATTGGAATCAACTCTTCAAGTTCTTCCTTAGAAAAAAGTTTCCTATTTTTAGGGACATCTATTAAAGAAGCTGGATGTTTACTTATAAATTTTCTTCTAGATTCTCTTCTCTCTTCTTCCGTCGGTGGCCAAGAATCGTGTTTAATCTTCCAAGATACTTCGCGTAGCGTTCTCTCCCCACTCTCTAGTAAGGCAAATATCTCATTTGGTAATTCATAGACAACTAACCAAGAAACTACGGTTCCTTCTTCTAAAACAAAATAATACTTGTCCTCATCTCTCCATATGTGCTGACCATAACCTTCTACTTCTTCAAACTGGATAACATCTTCCCATTCTAGGTTTGTAGGTTTCATTAGTATTTCCCTTTTCTTATATCTCTTTTAAACTAAACTTGTAGAGCATTCATAGTATTTTTAATTTGGTATTTCAGCATGATAGAACTACCTTAAAAATCAATGTTAACGTTTTCCATTATTATACCATACAAGCGCTTGATATGAGGGGTTTGCTAGCGAAAACTAACAAAAAAAACACTGAATTTTCAGTGTTCCTTTTGTTTCTTTATGTTTCTTTACGCTTCTTGAACGCTCCCTGCAGGAATCGAACCTGCAACTACTCCTTAGGAGGGAGTTGTTATATCCATTGAACTAAGGGAGCTAGATAAAAACTCTGCTGAATGAGCAGAGTTTTTTAGTCGAATTAACGACGGATTTCTTTGATACGAGCTGCTTTACCTTGAAGAGCACGCAAGTAGTACAATTTCGCACGACGTACTTTACCGTAACGAACAACTTCGATTTTTTCAACACGTGGAGTGTGGATTGGGAAGATACGCTCAACACCTACACCGTTAGAGATTTTACGAACTGTGTAGTTTTCTGAGATGCCAGCACCTTTACGTGCAATAACAACACCTTCAAAAATCTGGATACGTTCACGGTTACCTTCGACAACTTTCGCGTGTACACGAACAGTGTCACCAGGACGGAATGATGGGATATCTGTACGAAGTTGACCTTCAGTCAAGCTTTGGATTAATGGATTCATTTTATTCTCCTATCTTTGTCAATCTTGAGGAATCTTCCTCAGCGGATAAACTGTATTTTTGTGCGTCCATTACACACAAGATACAGTTTACCAAATTTCCACCTAAAAGTAAAGAAATTTATAGCAGAATCCCTAAAAAAATCGCAACTAAACCACCTAGGTAGGTCAAAGTAATGTACGAATAAAAGACCTTCTTATCACTTAACAACCTTTGGAGTTCGTCATTCAAGGTCGAAAAAGTTGTCAATCCTCCACAAAAGCCAGTTGCTAGAATAGCATAAACTTCCTTAGACTCCACATGATTATAGAATAATCCAATCAAAAAGCAACCTAAAAGATTAGCTATGAGCGTTCCGAGTGGCAATTTAGATGCTTGATTATAGCGGGAAAAGAAATACCGTACGAGTGCTCCGATGCCACAAGCAATTGCAAGATAGACGATTACCATTTCTTCCTCCCTAAATAGTAAGCTAAAAGCAGTCCTCCACCGATGCTCAAAAGCAAATACAGGACTAAACTAAGATAACGCCCTGTATCCAGTAGTTTCACAGCATCAAGCATGAGACTAGAAAAGGTTGTTAAACCTCCACAAAAGCCCGTCCCTAGTGCTAAAATAACGCCTTTACTAGTTCCCTTATAAACCAGATAGCCCTTGACAAGATAAACCAAGCAGAAAATACCCAGATAGTTAACAAGAAGGGTGCCCCAAGGGAAATCTGGACTGGCTGGTAAGCAAGTAGAAACAAGGTAGCGCACAAGTCCGCCCAACATAGCAGCTAGAAAAATCCCTAGCGGATAAAATTGTTCTTTTTTCATTTGATATTTTGATCCTGATAATCACGCGAACGTTTGAGTATGTCCGAAAAAGTCGCTACAATAGTCTCCTGATAGCGCTTGTCCTCTACACGATTTCTAACCTTTTCAAAAATAACTGCTTCTCTCTTGGTATCTAAAATCGGTTTACCAGAAGCCTTCTTATAAGCGACAACCCCTTCAACTAAGTGCATTCGTTCTTCTAAGAGCTTGACGATTTGGTCGTCGATTTGATCAATTTCTTGACGAATAATATCTAAATCCATACAGTCTCCTCCTTTATTTGAATTATTGTATCAAAAAGCCACCAAATAGGCTAGTAAAATCCCAACTCTCGATAAGAAAAATGCACTGATTGATTACATCAGCGCACTTTTATACTTATCCTACTTTAGCAGCCAATTCTTCTGCGAATTGTTCCAAGCGTTCAATATCTTCTTCCTCGGCAGAAAGATCAACTTTGACACATTCTGAACCTTTTTCTGCCCCTGTAGAAGCAAAGACACGATCAAAGTCATCTACAGCCTTACAGAATTCATCATAGAAGGTATCACCTGAACCGACCACTCCATATATTTTATCATTTAAGTTTAGATCAGCCAAATCTTCGTAGAAGTCCATCATCTCATCTGGCAATTCTCCATCGCCATAAGTATAGGTTGCAACGATAGCAATGTCTGCTTCCAAGAAGTCTGAAGCGTCAACCGTTGTACATTCATCAACATCGACATCCAAGCCTAACTCACGTAATTTGTCTGCTACAATATCTGCAATTTCTTCGGTATTACCGGTCATACTGGCAAATACAATTTTTGCTAATGCCATATCGTCCTCCTCAATTTATCTTTCTCCATTATATCACATCTTTTTCATTTTCAAAATAAAAATTCTTGTGCTACAATGAAATGAGAAAGAATTGAGGTTATTTATGGAAATTTGCCATCAAATTTTAGAAAAAATTAAAGAATACGATACGATTATCATTCATCGTCATATGAAACCAGACCCTGATGCCTTGGGAAGTCAGGTAGGATTGAAAGCTCTTCTCAAACATCATTTCCCAGAAAAAATCATCAAAGCCGTAGGTTTTAATGAACCAACTCTTACTTGGATGGCTGAGATGGATCTTGTTGAAGATAGTGCCTACCAAGGTGCCCTTGTCATCGTCTGTGATACGGCGAATACTGCTCGTATCGATGATAAACGCTATAGTCAAGGTGATTTTCTCATTAAGATTGACCACCATCCAAATGATGATGTATACGGTGACCTGTCTTGGGTGGACACTAGTTCAAGTAGCGCTAGCGAGATGATTGCCCTATTTGCTGAAACAACCCAACTGGCCTTATCAGATCGAGCTGCTGAGTTGCTCTTTGCAGGCATTGTCGGTGATACAGGTCGCTTCCTCTATCCTTCTACAACTGCACGAACCCTCCGACTGGCGGCTTATTTGAGAGAACATAACTTTGACTTTGCGGCTCTCACTCGCAAAATGGACACTATGAGTTACAAAATTGCTAAACTTCAAGGCTACATCTACGATCATCTGGAAGTGGATGAAAATGGCGCAGCGCGCGTTATCCTGAGTCAAGAAGTCTTGAAACAATTCAATGTCACCGATGCTGAAACTGCCGCTATTGTTGGAGCACCTGGTCGTATTGACAGCGTCAGTCTCTGGGGAATTTTTGTAGAACAGGCTGATGGCCACTACCGTGTTCGCTTACGCAGTAAAATCCATCCTATCAATGAAATTGCCAAGGAGCATGATGGTGGAGGCCACCCCCTAGCAAGTGGTGCTAATTCCTATAGCATAGAGGAAAACGAAATCATCTACCAAAAGTTAAAAAACTTGCTTAAAAACTGATAAAATACTTGCCAAACTTTTCTGAATCTGATAGACTAGTATGGTAACAATCTATGGCTCGCAAAGAGACCATGGCAGAAAGGAAATATTGCAAAATGAAAAAAGATATCCATCCAGAATATCGCCCAGTTGTCTTCATGGACACAACTACTGGTTACCAATTCCTTAGCGGTTCAACAAAACGCTCTAACGAAACAGTTGAGTTCGAAGGCGAAACTTACCCATTGATCCGTGTGGAAATTTCATCAGACTCACACCCATTCTACACTGGACGTCAAAAGTTCACTCAAGCAGATGGACGCGTGGATCGTTTCAACAAAAAATACGGTCTCAAATAATCAACCGCATTTATTGCTTAAAAACGTTGATACAAAGCCTTTTCCAAGAAATTGGATTTGGCTTTTTTTTAGTACCGTTTTTGGTACCGTCTTGGAAAACTAACCTTTTGCACTATCCAGGTAATCTACAAATTTTGTGATAGCTTTCTTCTCCCCTACTACTGTAGAATGGCTATAAGTATCCAGGGTCATCTGACTACTTGCATGACCTAACCTTTTGGCTGCATTAACAGGATCTACACCCGTTTCAATCATCAAGGTAGCATGAGTATGTCTGAATCCATGAGGAGTTATCTTCTTCAAGTCATTTTTCCTGATAATGGGCTATTGATAGTGCGGCAGCTGACAACCAACTGTCCTGTTAGGTACTGCATAGCGAGGTTTTCAATCATCATTTTTTCAATTTTTCGTCCAGAGAAAATCTCTTGTGAATAGGCAATTAGAAGGCGTAGAAGTGACAATCTTCAAAGGTATTCACTACTTTTTCAATAGTAAAAACGAGATGGTCTTGTGGCAAGAAAGAACTGATTTCTAGTGATAAAGTTGTTTGATTTGTGTTATAATGAATATGCATGGGATAGCCTTTCTAAATGGTTTATTGAGCAATTCTATTTTACCAAGACTATCGCAACCATGCAAAAAAGAAACGGCAAATCCGTTGCTTTTTTGAAGATAAGAGACTATTGTCCCAATCTCTTTTTCTTGATTAAAATCTATATCTAGTATATAATCAATCTATAACGTATAGATTGGAGATATATCATGGCTATAACATTATCAAAACAATACAATTTTAAACTGAATGAAGCTACTATGGAACAAGCTCGAAATATTATCAAGGAAAAGGGAATGACAATGACAGATGCTATTTCTTTATTTGTGGAGCAAATAGTCCTGGAGCAAGATTTGCCTATTAAGACGGCCGAAGATCTACATAGAGAACAGTTGATTAAGGAATTACAAGCCCAATCTGAACGTGCCTTGAGAGAATACGAGGCAGGAGAAGGTACTTCCCTAAACAATATGAGGGTACGCTATGGCTTATAAAGTGATTGCTTCAAAAGAGGTCGAGGAAGCTATCGACAATATACACGACTATATAGCTACGGTACTTCTATCACCTCAATCTGCCAAAAATACTGTGGCTAAAATTTTAGACAGCTTAAAAAGTTTAGAAATTTTTCCTGAAGCAGGTTTTGACGCTGATGAGAAAATCGGAATAAAAATTAACAGCAAGTATCCAACACGAGGAAAAATTATTGACCAATATGTTTTGCTTTACTTCATCGATCAAAAACGAAACAATGTTTTTTTATCTCACTTATTCCACACTAAAAGTGACTATGTCACTTTGCTACAAAAAGACAATAAAAAAAGCTCAACTGATTGAGACAACTTTCATTATTTTATAAGCTCCGAAACCTTAATTTTTGGTACCTTTTTGGTACCGTCTTGGTTTAACAATACGGTATATATAATATTTTACAGCTTTATCCCCTTTAGAAACGTTGATTTAATGAGGATTTAAATACTATAGAGTATATATATTTAAAATACGGTCTCAAATAATGATAAAAAAGAACAGTTTCGACTGTTCTTTTTTTCTTCTTTTTATGAACCAATTACTACTACTTTCTATTTGTCAACCATCACGCTGACACTATAATTGATTTCAAACGGGGTTTAAAAATGTCGAAAAGAAGCTTGATATTGAGAATGGTCAAGATGATTGAAACTACGTAGTCTAGGATTGTATTCCACTTGGCATCGGTAAATTCTCCCATCACTGACTTTCTTAGAAGTCAGATAGATTAAGGGAAAAATTAAGAATGGAAGAGAGACCTTTTTGTAAGAAGACATCGGAATATTCACTTCCTAATCTTGTCTTTACCTATTTTATTGATTGTTTTTGAAAGAAATGTGAAAATAGTTTTCTATTTCCAATTTATTCTTATTACATCACATTTTGGAATGATTCTTCAGAAAAGCATAATAGTTGAAACAAGCAATACCAGTATTTCAAAAGCCAGCGTCAGAAAACGCTGGCTTTAAAAATGTGAAAAATTTTTCTAAACTAGATTGCTTCTGTAACAAAACTACGGCTTTCCAATACTTTGAGCATAGCATTAGCTGTATCTAGGGCTGTAAAGAGGGGCACTCCGTGTTCAATGGCTGAACGGCGAATCTGCTCACCATCTTCGTCTGCAGTTCGTTTGGTTCCTACTGTATTAATGATAGCTTGAATTCTTCCTTTGCGAACAAAACTTGGAATATCCTTATCGTCATCACCAATCTTACCAACAGGTTTGGCTTGCAATCCATGACTGGCAAAGAAGGCTGCTGTCCCTTCTGTCGCGAGGATTCCATAGCCAATATTTTGGAAACGACGAGCCAAGTCCAAGGCTTCTTCTTTGGCATCATCAGCTATGGTAAATACAACGTTACCAAAAGTTGGCAAGTGTAAGTAAGAAGCTTCAAAGGCCTTATAGAGAGCTTTTTCCAAAGTTGTATCAGAACCCATAACTTCCCCTGTTGACTTCATTTCAGGACCAAGCAAGCTGTCTACCTTAGCTAGTTTGGTAAAGGAGAAGACAGGTGCCTTGATATGAACGCGGGTGCTTTCAGGGTAAAGTCCATCTTGGTAGCCAAGTTCTTCAAGTTTTTGACCAAGAATAAGTTTGGTTGCTACTTGAGCCATAGGGATATTGGTTACCTTAGAAAGGAATGGCACCGTACGGCTAGCACGTGGATTGACCTCAATAACATAGACTTTTTCATCCTTGATGACAAACTGGATGTTCATCATTCCAAGGCAGTTAAGACCGATTGCTAGGCGTTTAGTATAGTCTGCGATTGTTTCTTGCACCTTTTGCGACAAGGTTTGTGGTGGGTAAACGGCCATTGAGTCACCTGAGTGGACACCAGCACGTTCGATGTGCTCCATGATACCAGGAATGAGTACATTTTTACCATCTGAAATGGCATCAACTTCACACTCTTGTCCAACGATATAAGAGTCAACAAGGACTGGATGATCAGGACTAGCCTTAACAGCAGTACGCATGTAAGAACGAAGGTCTTCTTCGTTTTCAACGATTTCCATGGCACGTCCACCAAGTACATAAGATGGGCGGACAAGAACTGGGAAGCCAATCTTGCGAGCTGCAAGAACTGCTTCTTCTTCATTGGTAGCCGTTTGTCCTGGTGGCTGTGGAATATCCAAATCTTTTAGAGCTTGCTCGAAGAGGTCACGGTCTTCGGCACGGTCTAGGTCAGCAACCTGTGTCCCAAGGATGGTCACACCTGCTTTTGCCAGTGGTTCAGCTAGGTTGATGGCTGTTTGACCACCAAACTGAACGATAACTCCTTTCGGTTGCTCCAAGTCGATAACATTCATAACATCTTCGAATGTCAATGGTTCAAAGTAAAGCTTATCTGATACAGAGAAGTCTGTAGAAACGGTCTCTGGGTTTGAGTTCATGATGATAGCCTCATAACCAGCAGCTTGAATAGCCTTAACCGAGTGAACAGTTGCGTAGTCAAACTCGACCCCTTGACCGATACGGATTGGACCAGAACCTAAAACAAGTACAGATTCTTTATCAGATCTGATAGATTCATTTTCCCAACCATAGGTTGAATAGAAGTATGGTGTTTCAGAGTCAAACTCTGCCGCACAAGTATCTACCATCTTGTAGACTGGGACAATCTTATTTTCCAAACGAAGCTGACGAACTTGGTCTACAGTCGTTTCCCAAAGTTCAGCAATCTTACGGTCTGAGAAGCCATTCAATTTTGCAGTTTTCAAAACTTCAAGATCTTGTGGATGGGCACCCAATTCTTGCTCAATTTCAAAGATATGCAAGAGTTTATCAAGATAGAATATATCAATCTTAGTCAATTCAGCAATTTCTTCTGGTGTGTAGCCACGGCGAATGGCTTCTGAAACATAGAAGAGACGATCATCTTGGGCTTTGACAACTTTTTCAATCAAGGCATCATCAGAAACAGATGCAAGCTCAGGCATTTCATTGTGGTGAACGCCAATTTCAAGTGAACGACAAGCTTTAAGAAGTGACTCTTCGATGTTACGGCCGATCGCCATGACTTCTCCAGTCGCCTTCATTTGTGTACCCAGACGACGCTCCCCTTTTTCAAACTTGTCAAATGGGAAACGGGGAATCTTGGCAACCACGTAGTCAAGGGCTGGTTCAAACATGGCATAGGTTGAACCTGTAACTGGGTTGATGACCTCATCCAAAGTCAAGCCTACTGCAATTTTAGCAGCCAACTTAGCAATCGGATATCCTGTCGCCTTAGAAGCAAGGGCTGACGAACGCGATACACGAGGGTTTACTTCGATGACATAGTACTTGAAACTGTGGGGATCAAGGGCCAACTGAACGTTACATCCACCTTCAATCTTAAGGGCACGAATGATGCTCAAACTCGCGTCACGTAGCATTTGGTTTTCATAGTCTGACATGGTTTGCGCAGGGGCAAATACAATGGAATCCCCTGTGTGAATCCCAACTGGGTCAAAGTTTTCCATGTTACAAACAACCAAAGCATTGTCAGCTGAGTCACGCATCACTTCGTATTCGATTTCCTTGAAACCTGCGATTGAACGCTCAATCAAACATTGGGTAACAGGTGATAATTTCAACCCATTTTCAGCGATTTCACGTAATTCTTCCTCATTGGCACACATACCACCACCAGTACCACCAAGTGTAAAGGCTGGACGGACGATGACTGGGTAGCCAATTGTCGCTGCAAAGGCAACTGCTTCTTCGACAGTGTTAACAATTTCAGATTCTGGAATTGGTTGGTTGAGCTCTTCCATCAATTGTTTAAAGAGGTCACGGTCCTCCGCTTGGTCGATAGCAGATAGTTTAGTACCGAGAAGCTCTACTTCAAGCTCATCTAGGATACCATTTTTAGATAATTCCATGGCCATGTTGAGACCTGTCTGACCACCGAGTGTTGGTAGCAAGGCATCTGGACGTTCCTTACGAAGAATACGTGTCACAAATTCAAGTGTAATCGGTTCGATGTAAACCTTGTCTGCAATCTCCTTGTCTGTCATGATAGTCGCAGGGTTTGAGTTAACCAAAACAACCTCATAACCTTCCTCTTTCAAAGACAAGCAAGCCTGGGTCCCAGCATAGTCAAACTCAGCAGCCTGACCAATAATAATCGGACCAGAACCAATCACCATAATTTTTTGAATATCAGTACGTTTAGGCATATATAAGATATTAAGGGCGTCAAGCTGACAAAGCTAAAATAGGAGTTATGACGAAGAACTGTCAGTTCTAGGAATAACTATCTTTTTAGCACCGTCCGTAGTCCGTATTCAGTTCAGCAAATACGGAGCACCCTTCTCCTTTCTATTCGGCAACTCTCAGGTTGCCATTAAATAAATTCTCCGATGATTTTTTAGCGAAACGATACTTTTCGGTAAAAAATCTAGTGCAGGGAGTTTTTAGTTCGCCTGATAGCGACTAAAAGAAACGACCTGCCTTTCTATTCGTCGCCTCACAGGGCGACATTAAATAAATTCTCCGACGAGCTTTTACTCGTTCTTAGTTTGATTGTTTAAAAGCTTCCATCATCTCGATAAACTCGTCAAATAGGTAGCTAGCGTCGTGTGGACCAGGGGCTGCATCTGGATGGTATTGAACAGAGAAAGCAGGTTGGTATCTGTGACGTACACCTTCAACTGACTTATCATTGATTTCTTCGTGGGTAATGATTAAATGTTCTGGCAAATCCTCACGACTGACTGCATAACCATGATTCTGGCTGGTGAAGTCTACGCGTCCTGTTGCAATTTCACGTACCGCATGGTTGAATCCACGGTGACCAAACTTCATCTTGTAAGTCTTTGCCCCGTTTGCCATTGCAAAGAGTTGGTGCCCCATACAAATACCAAAGATTGGAATCTTTCCTTGCACGCCTCGAATCATATCGAGTGCCTGTGGAACATCTTCTGGGTTACCTGGACCGTTTGACAACATAACTCCGTCAGGATTGAGATGGAGAATTTCTTCTGCCGTTGTTGAATAAGGAACAACCGTCACGTTACAGTTGCGCTTCGAAAGTTCACGTAAGATTGAGTGCTTGAGACCAAAGTCCACTAGCACCACACTCAAACCAACTCCTGGAGCTGGATATGAAGTTTTAGTAGAAACTTGCTTGATATTATCCGTCGGCAAGACTGTCGCTTGGAGTTGGTCAGTCACATGGTCCATGCTGTCCCCAACATGGGTCAAGGTTGCACGCATAGTACCATGCTTACGGATAATCTTGGTAAGGGCACGCGTATCAATTCCTGAAATACCTGGAATTTTCTTAGCTTTCAAGAATTCATCCAAGGTCATTTGGTTACGCCAGTTGCTTGCTCTACGTGCCTCTTCAAAAACAACGACTCCCTTACAAGTTGGAATAATGGATTCGTAATCATCACGGTTAATTCCATAATTTCCTACCAAAGGATAAGTAAAGGTCAAGATTTGTCCATTATAAGACTGGTCTGTAATGGATTCTTGGTAGCCGGTCATCCCTGTATTAAAGACAATTTCGCCTGTTACATCAATATCTGCTCCGAAGGCCTTGCCTTCAAAAACTGTGCCATCTTCTAATACTAGAAGTCTTTTTGTCATATTTTCACCTCTCGTGGACGCTCACTGGCGTCTTTTAACGTCTTGTGTTTTAGTTGGCGTGTCTACTCGCCAGTACGGATTCTAAGATTGCCATTCGAACAAAGACACCATTGGTCATTTGTTGGACAATCCGTGATTTTGGTGCTTCAACCAAGTGGTCTGCGATTTCTACATCACGATTGACTGGAGCTGGGTGCATAAGGATTGCTGTTTCTTTCAAACGGTCATAACGTTCTTGAGTCAAACCATGTTGGGCATGGTAGTCTTCTTTTGAAAAGACAGCTCCACTATCATGGCGTTCATGTTGCACACGGAGAAACATCATGACATCAACCTGATCAATGATTTCATCAATAGTTACAAACTGTCCATAGTCTGCAAACTCTTGACTTCTCCATTCCTCAGGTCCAGCAAAGTAAAGTTCAGCTCCCAAGCGTTTCAAAATCTGCATATTGGATTTAGCAACGCGTGAGTGGTCCAAGTCACCTGCAATAGCAACCTTAAGACCCTCAAAGTGACCAAATTCCTCATAAATAGTCATCAAATCCAGCAAGCTTTGGCTAGGGTGTTGTCCCGAACCATCTCCACCATTGATGATGGAAGTCGTAATCGTGGGACTAGCAATTAACTCTCTGTAGTAGTCAACCTCTGGGTGGCGAATCACACAGACATCCACTCCTAAAGCAGACAGAGTCAAAATGGTATCATAAAGTGTCTCACCTTTATTAACCGAGCTGGTCTTCACATCAAAGTCAAGTCGCTCCAATCCCAGTTTAATCTCTGCTACTTCAAAAGACTTATGTGTTCGTGTAGAATCCTCAAAGAAGAGATTGGAAACAATCGGATGGTCCTCATAAGGAAGCTGAGCTCCGTTTTTAAACTCAATTCCTCGCTTGATCAATTTCATCACTTGATCGACAGTGAGGTCTTCCATGGACACCACATGGTTCAATGCTTGTTGATTTTCTGACATGGCTACTCCTTTAGCTTTCTAAGCTTCTTCAGTAATCAGAACTCTGTCTTGGCCATCAAGTTCTGCCATCTCTACGATGATTTCTTCAGAACGACTGGTTGGGATATTTTTTCCAACGTAATCTGGACGGATTGGCAATTCTCTATGTCCACGATCGACCAGAACAGCTAAACTCACGCGCGCAGGACGACCATGACCGACAATATTATCAATAGCAGCTCGGATGGTACGACCTGTATAGAGCACATCGTCCACCAAGATAACTTCACGGTCTGTCACATCAACAGAAACCAAAGAAGTATCTTCTCCACTTTTAACATCATCACGGAAAGGTTTGGTATCCAATTCCACAACAGGAACTGAAAGATTTTCTAGTTGATCCAAACGTTCTTGAATTCGGTGGGCGATAAATACACCACGAGTTTTAATACCAGCCAAGACGATTTTATTCAAATCTTTGTTGCGTTCGATAATCTCATAAGTAATACGCGTAATCGCTCGTTTGACAGTCAATTCGTCTACAACTTCTTTTGCCTTCATGACAAACCTCCAAAAAGAAAAGTCTCCTTAAACAAGGAGACTTGAAATGTATAGCTAAGCAAGCCCTACTGCGAACAGTATAGACTTCACCCTTCTACTTTATCACGCTCCTTGCCTGCCTCACGGGACAGGTTTAAAGGAATATTTAATTATCAATTACTATAGCACAAAGCGTGCCTAAAATCAAGCAAAAACTTTTGAAATCCCATCTTATAAATTGCTAAAATCATATAACTGTGGGTACTGGTCACACTCTGGATTTTTAGGATGGCAGATAGCCCGTCCGAAATAAATCATGGCCTGATGGGCTGCTAACCACTGCTCCGGTGGTAAGATATCCGTAACACGTTTTTCCACCTCAAGCGGTGTCGCTGATTTTTTGACAATATCGTGGTGTTTGCAAATACGCTCCACATGAGTATCCACTGCAAAAGCTGGAATCCCAAATCCTACACTCATAACAACATTGGCTGTCTTGCGACCAACACCTGCCAAACTCTCCAATTCCTCACGTGTTTGAGGAACTTGGCCATCAAAATCATCTAGTAACTGTTGGGCACATTTTTTAAGGAATTTAGCCTTATTCCGATACAGTCCCAGGCGAGAAATGTGTGAAGCAATTTCACTTTCTGTTGCAACAGACATGGCTTGTGGCGTTGGAAAGGCAGCAAAGAGACCTGGTGTGGCCTTATTTACCGCTGCATCCGTCGTCTGGGCTGACAACATGACCGCAACCAAGAGTTCAAAATGATTGGTAAAATCAAGACTGGGCTTGGCATCTGGAAAAAGAGCAATGATTTCTTCTAGCACTTTTCGTGCTCGTTTTTTTGACAAGACCATTATTCGTCTCCATCAAATAGTCCTTGTAGGCCAGCAAAAGGACTGTTTTCTTCTTTCTTAACTGCTTGTTGAGCTTGGTATTCTTCCTCAGTCATGATTTGCCAATCATTTCCTGAAACAAATCCTTGACCAGCCTCTTCTTCAGCAGTCAAGACCTTGATAGGAATGTTTAGTAGGATATTATCTGACACGCTCTCAGCAAGATCAACTTCTCCATTTTCGATAGGCAAGACCAAATCATCATCTATAACTTCCTGATCTAGTTGGTTAGTTGCGCCTTCCATGAAAACTTCCGTTACTGGATAAGATTCAACTAGCTCAACTGGTTCCATACTGCGACTTGAAGCAAGAACAATGGTATAAGATAGTTGATAATCTAAGAAATACATACTGTCTTCGTACTGTACTTTCCCAACTGCAAGGATATCTTTTACATCTAAAATTTCTTGATTACGTGCACGCAGGTCTACGGCTAGGTCTAACGTTTGTTCAAAATGCAATCCTTCAGACTGCTTACGAATTTCTTGAATATTTAATTTCATACTTCCTCCATAAAGATTTACTCTCTTGATTATACCATGAAAAGCCTACAAATCAGCCCACCAAACTTTGTAATTAAAAATCGATTTTTCAACATATTTACTATGATATTTTTGTTTTTTAGTGCTATACTATAGGCAATAATACATCAGAGCAAGGAGGAGGCTCACATGGAAGACAAAGAACTCATTACTAATGCAACCCAACTCCTATCCGAGTTAAATAAAAGTTTCCAAAGCTGCAAACAGGGTACGGCAGATGATATTCGACTACAAGAGCTGCTAAACACTACTATGCAAGAGCTCAAAAAAGCGGAAAAGTTGGACAACAGTATCTTAATTGACCTTGAGAAATTTTACCAACGTACCAGTCTTCTGATAGGTCTTGGTAGCCTAAAACTAAACGATCAAGCACGCACTGCTTGGCGAAACTACGACAAATTTCATTACGAGCACGTCAAACACGTACTGACTCTTTATGGACCCGTTTTTGGATTCTAGTGCTTGGAATTTCCAGTTTTCTGTTGACAAAATTTCCTTAAAGGTATAGGATAAAGGTACTAATACTCGGAGGTAAGGGAGACATGAACAACTAAGTCTATCAAATAAAGAACCTTTATTTAGTAGATCTTGTTTTTGTCTCTTTTTGTGTGCTCTTTTTGTACTAGATATTCTGGTACTTTATCCTCTTTGAAAATCAAAAAACTAGAAAGCTAACCATCTGCTCCTCTTGGCTTGGGTTAGGCAACTCCAAGCTAGTTTGACGAGTTTTTCAACGAGGATAATAGAGTTTTGACAGTGACTTTGGGCTCTACTAGATAAAGTAGAGCTTTTTGTTATGCACTATGGACATTCTAGAAAGGGCGACAATATGATAAAAATCAATCATCTGACCATCACTCAAAACAAAGATTTACTAGACCTTGTATCTGACCTAAACATGACCATCCACGACGGGGAAAAGGTTGCTATTATTGGTGAAGAAGGAAATGGCAAATCGACCTTGCTGCGAGCTTTAATGGGAGAAGCATTGCCTGATTTCACTATCAGGGGTGACATTCAATCTGATTATCAATCACTAGCTTACATTCCTCAAAAACTCCCCGAGGACCTGAAAAAGAAAACTTTACACGACTACTTCTTTTTAGATACTATTGATTTAGATTACAGTGTCCTCTATCGTTTAGCTGAGGAATTGCATTTTGATAGCGATCGTTTCGCTAGCAACCAAGAGATTGGCAGTCTATCAGGGGGCGAAGCTTTGAAAATTCAGCTCATCCATGAGTTAGCCAAACCCTTTGCGATTCTATTTTTAGATGAACCTTCAAATGACCTAGACCTTGAGACGGTTGATTGGCTAAAAAATCAAATTCAAAAGATTCGGCAAACCGTTATTTTTATTTCCCATGATGAAGACTTTCTTTCTGAAACGGCAGACACTATTGTCCACTTGCGACTGGTCAAGCACCGGAAAGAACCTGAAACGCTAGTAGAGCATTTAGACTATGATCGCTATAGTAAGCAGAGAAAGGCTCATTTTGCCAGACAAAGTCAGCAAGCTGCTAACGACCAAAGAACCTATGACAAAACCATGGAAAAGCATCGACGAGTCAAGCAAAATGTAGAAACTGCGCTTCGAGCTACTAAAGATAGTACTGCCGGTCGCCTATTAGCTAAAAAGATGAAAAATATGCTCTCTCAAGAAAAACGCATTGAAAAGACAGCTCAGTCCATGACCCAAAAACCACTTGAAGAGGAAGAAATCAGACTTTTCTTCTCAGACATACAACCATTACCAGTTTCTAAAGTCTTAATCCAATTGGAAAAAGAAAATTTGTCCATTGGCGACCGTGTTTTGGCTCAGGAACTACAACTAACTATCCGTGGCCAAGAAAAAATCGGTATCATCGGCCCAAATGGTATGGGGAAATCAACTCTATTAGCAAAGTTGCAACAACTTCTTAATGATAAAAGAGAGATTTCTCTTGGTTTTATGCCACAAGATTATCACAAAAAACTGCAATTGGATTTATCACCAATAACCTATCTCAGTAAAACTGGTGAAAAAGAGGAACTACAGAAAATCCAATCTCATTTAGCAAGTCTCAATTTCAGTTATCCAGAAATGCAGCATCAAATTCGCTCCTTATCTGGCGGACAACAGGGTAAACTCCTGCTTTTGGATTTAGTCTTGCGCAAACCAAACTTTCTCCTGCTGGATGAAC
The DNA here is from genome assembly GCF_946190155.1 of Streptococcus mitis. GTDB lineage: Bacteria > Bacillota > Bacilli > Lactobacillales > Streptococcaceae > Streptococcus > Streptococcus mitis_CL. The sequence continues at coordinate 129,419 of NZ_CAMHZL010000002.1, read as the reverse complement.
CCACACGAAACTTTTCACCCACTTCTCAACCCCAAATCAGAAAACTCTTTGCCACCTATCCAGGCGGTCTCATCACTGTTTCACATGACCGTCGTTTCTTAAAAGAGGTCTGTTCAATCATCTATCGCTTAACAGAACACAGTTTGGAGATAGTTAATTTAGAAGATTTATAAATTTTCAACATAGTAAAAATCCAGAGACGACCTCTGGATTCTTTTTACATCTGTTTTAAACGTTCAATCCGTTCTGAGATAGGTGGGTGGGTATAAAAGAGTTTTTGAAACCCTCCACCTTTCTTAGGATCATTGATATAAAGTGCACTGCTGGCATCATCAACGTGGTGATGCATCGGCTCGCTATTATCCAGCTTACGTAGGGCATTAATCATCCCTTGAGGATTGCGCGTCAACTCGACACTGGAAGCATCAGCTAGGAATTCCCTCTGGCGAGAAATAGCTAGTTGCACCAAGGTTGCAGCAAGAGGCGCTAGCACAATAGCAAGTAGGGAAACCACTAGCATAATGATTTCAAGACCATTTCCATCTCGATCATCGTCACTTCGTCTGCGACCTGCTCCACCCCACCACATCATACGACCTGCCATACTAGAAAGCATGGTGATAGCACTAGCAAGGGCAACAGCAATAGTCGAAATGCGAATATCGTAGTTACGAATATGACTGACTTCATGTCCCATAACAGCTTCTAGTTCTTCACGATTCATGATAGCTAGGAGACCTGACGTCGCAGCAACCGCTGCGTTTTGAGGGTTAGAACCTGTCGCAAAGGCATTTAAGGCTGGATCATCAATGATGAAAACACGAGGCATAGGAATCTGAGCCACCATAGCCATATCTTCCACTACATGGTAGAGGTCTGGTGCCGTTTGTTCATCCACCTCACGCGCTCCATTCATGGACATGACAATCTCTGTCGATTGAAAAATCATGGACAAGGCATAGATAAAGCCGATAATCAGTGCGATAACCAAACCACCAATCCCAGACCTCATAAAGAGGTAACCAACCGCATAGCCAACCAGAGCTAAGAGTAGGAAAAATACCAGCAACAAAATCCACGTTTTTCGTTTATTGCTTGCAATTTGATCAAACAACATCTTAGTCACCTAAACCGCTAAAATCAACTTTAGGAACTGCCTTTTCCTCTTCTGGTGTTTGAAGGAAATCTGCTGCTTTAAATCCAAACATTCCAGCGATGATATTGCTTGGGAAAGTTTCTAATTTTACATTGTAGTTGCTGACAACACTGTTATAGAGTTGACGAGAGTAAGAAATTTTATTTTCTGTGTTTGTCAACTCCTCTTGCAATTTAACAAAGTTTGCACTAGCTTTCAAATCTGGATAGCTTTCTGCAACTGCAAAAATACCTGAAACCTGACGAGTGAGGGCATCACTAGCTTTCATAGCTTCTGCTGGTGAAGTCGCTGCTGCCACTTGGTTACGTAGTTCTGCCACCTTTTCAAGGGTAGAACCTTCATATTTGGCATAACCTTTTACAGTCTCAATCAAGTTTGGCAAGAGGTCATTTCGACGTTTCAACTGAACATCAATCTGACTCCAAGCCTCCTTTGTTTGCATACGATTCTTAACCAAACCGTTATAGCTAACAATCACAAAAATAACAATAAGAGCTAAAACTCCAAGAATAATCCAAGTCATGATATAAGTCCTTTCTGCTTTTAGATTAGTACCAGTATATCAAATTTTTAATGATTGTGGTAAAATAAGATGATACTAAAGAAGGAAATAACTATGAAACCAGAAACATTTTACAACCTGCTTGCCGAGCAAAATCTTCCACTTTCGGTCCAGCAGAAAGAACAATTTGAACGTTATTTTGAACTCTTGGTCGAGTGGAATGAAAAGATTAATTTGACGGCTATTACGGACAAGGAAGAAGTTTATCTCAAACATTTTTACGATTCGATTGCGCCTATTCTGCAAGGTTTGATTCCCAATGAAACTATCAAACTTCTTGATATTGGAGCTGGGGCGGGATTTCCTAGTCTACCAATGAAAATTCTCTATCCTCAGCTTGATGTGACTATTATTGATTCTCTAAATAAGCGTATCAACTTCCTCCAACTGTTGGCTCAAGAACTAGATTTGGACAGTGTTCATTTCTACCACGGTCGTGCAGAAGATTTTGCCCAAGACAAGAACTTCCGTGCTCAATATGATTTTGTAACAGCTCGTGCGGTTGCCCGCATGCAGGTTTTATCTGAATTGACAATTCCTTACCTTAAAGTTGGCGGAAAACTATTGGCACTCAAGGCCAGCAATGCGCCTGAAGAATTATTAGAAGCTAAGAATGCCCTCAACCTCCTTTTTAGTAAGGTCGGAGACAATCTCAGCTACGCCCTACCGAATGGAGATCCGCGTTATATCACAGTGGTGGAAAAGAAAAAAGAAACACCAAATAAATATCCACGTAAGGCTGGCATACCCAATAAACGCCCACTTTAATTTTTTTAGTAAAAATGATTTACAAAGTCAGCCTCGCTCTTTTATTTTTAGGCTCGGGAAAAAATGATTTACAAAATCAACCTCGCTCTCTTATTTTCGGGCTCGGGAAAAAATGATTTACAAAATCATTTTTTTCTGCTATACTATCCTAAGCAAAGGTTTTTAATGTCATCCCGTGAGGTGACGAAGACGCAGAAATATTTAAAACTCTTTAAAATCTAGATTTTAGAGAAGTCTTACTCTGAGGGCCTATTGCTGTAAAATAATGGGCTCTTTTTTGATGCCCAAAAGTGAGGTTTATATGAAACAAGAATCAACTGTTGATTTGTTACTAGACGTTGACCAACGTCCTTCGGCTGGAAAAGGAATTCTCCTTAGTTTCCAACACGTTTTCGCCATGTTTGGTGCGACCATCTTGGTACCATTGATTTTGGGAATGCCTGTATCTGTTGCCCTTTTTGCTTCAGGTGTAGGAACACTCATCTACATGATTTCAACTGGTTTTAAAGTTCCAGTTTATCTGGGTTCTTCATTTGCCTTTATCACAGCAATGTCACTTGCTATGAAAGAAATGGGTGGTGATGTATCTGCTGCTCAAACAGGGGTTATCTTGACTGGTTTGGTCTATGTCCTTGTGGCTGCAAGTGTTCGTTTTGCGGGTACAAAATGGATTGATAAGCTCTTGCCACCAATCATCATCGGACCTATGATCATCGTTATCGGTCTTGGACTTGCAGGTTCAGCTGTTACCAATGCTGGTCTTGTAGCAGACGGGAATTGGAAAAATGCTCTTGTAGCCGTTGTTACTTTCTTGATTGCTGCCTTTATCAATACAAAGGGAAAAGGCTTCCTACGAATCATTCCATTCCTATTTGCCATTATCGGTGGTTACCTCTTCGCACTAACTCTTGGCTTGGTTGATTTTACACCAGTTCTTAAAGCTAACTGGTTCGAGATTCCTGGTTTCTACTTACCATTTAGTACAGGTGGTGCCTTTAAAGAGTACAATCTTTACTTTGGTCCAGAAACCATCGCTATCTTGCCAATCGCTATCGTAACAATTTCTGAACATATCGGAGACCATACTGTTTTAGGTCAAATCTGTGGTCGTCAATTCTTGAAAGAACCAGGTCTTCACCGTACTCTTCTTGGTGACGGTATCGCAACTTCTGTTTCTGCCTTCCTTGGTGGACCAGCCAATACAACTTACGGAGAAAATACAGGGGTTATCGGTATGACTCGTATCGCTTCTGTCTCAGTTATCCGTAACGCTGCCTTCATCGCGATTGCCCTTAGCTTCCTTGGTAAATTCACTGCCTTGATTTCAACCATTCCAAATGCTGTACTTGGTGGTATGTCAATCCTTCTCTATGGAGTTATCGCCAGCAACGGTTTGAAAGTCTTGATCAAAGAACGTGTTGACTTCAGTCAAATGCGTAACCTAATCATCGCAAGTGCTATGTTGGTACTTGGACTTGGAGGAGCTATCCTTAAACTTGGTCCAGTTACCCTTTCAGGTACTGCCCTATCAGCCATGACAGGAATCATCTTGAACTTAATCTTGCCATACGAAAATAAAGACTAAACGTCTTGACACAAAAAGTCCGCTCAGACAACTGAGTGGACTTTTCTAATTTTTAAGTCCCCCAAGCAACCAATAGATAGATCAGGCTAGAACCAAACATATCTGCTAAAGCATGCATGAGAAAGAATGGAAGGAGATTTTTAATTTTATATTTGTATAAGAAATAATAGAATAAGCCATAAACTACACCGATTACCAAAGCCCATACTAATCCTTGATAGGTGTGGAAGGAAATACGAATAATAGTGGAATAAAGCAAAACCAACCACTTGTATTTTTCCTTCACTGAAGTTAACAAACCTAGAAAGAAAAACTCTTCATAAAATCCATTTAGCAAGGCATAGGCAATCGCTATCGGGCTGAGAGCTAAGAACTTCCCTATTATTTGCGTGAAATCTATATAGGCAAAAAGGTCTGGATTAAAGTAATTATATTTACCAGTGAGAGTTGTAACCAAGTCTCCAAACAATCCCACTAAAGCAAATATAAATGGAACCCAAAAGATAATGGACCAATTCCAGTGAATAGGAAGCTGTTTAAAATCATAATTTCGAATCAAAAGATAGAGTAAGGTCACAGCCAGTAATATAGTTTGCAGGGTAAAATTACTAAAATAAGCAGCACCTTCGCTTGCAGCCTGTCTAACTGTCCCTTCTGTACTTGATGCACCCGTTGGAAACGTATTTGCTAAAAATAGCTCGGTTGAACGAATTATAAACTGACCAAACATTATGATCGTAATAATCACAATGTCAAACCATCTCAAGTATTTTAGAGGTTTAGATGGATGTATTTTTTTTAAAATATTCATATTTTCTCCAGGTATTCTATACTCATATAAATATTTTAAGAAAAAAGGCTTAAACTTTTATAAAATTTCATTAATTCATTTAGATTCAAAAGCTTTTATTAGTAAAAATAACCCCTCTTTAAGAGTGGTTATCATCTACTTTCATTTTTTGTTTATTTCTCTAACAATAAATCCTTCAACGAAATCAAAGTGACTGCAATTAAAATCATTGCCATACCAAGAAAATCAATGGGATAAAATTGTTCATTCATAATTAGGAAGGCAAAGAAAACCGCCGAGATTGGCTCAATTGAAGCCAACAAGCTTGACTTGACCGGTCCTATCAGACTGGATCCTTTTAGAAAGGCTGTATAGGCAAAGACAGTTCCGATAAGAATAATGCCTGCAAAAGCGAGGAGAAAATCAAGACTAGTTGGAATAGCAGTCTGTAGAACTCCTGTAAAAGGAAGGGCGACTAAACCAGCTATGACCATTCCCACACCAATGATCAAACTACTCCCCCACTTCTTAATCAAGGCAATGGGCAAAATGATATAAAGTGCGTAAGTCAGAGCAGAAAAGAGACCCCAGAACAGGCCTGCAGGTGTCATGGATAACTGGTCCAACTGCCCATGAGTGGCGATCAGGAAAGTTCCTCCGATGGCTAATATGATGGAAACAATCTCTCCCAGTGTCGGCGCCACCTTATCCTTGATACAGCTATAAATCAAAATCCCGACAGGACAAACATACTGAAGCACTGTCGCGGTACCTGCATTGGTCTCCTGAATAGCAGTTAGATAGGCAAATTGATTGAGGAAGAGGCCAATTAGAGCAAAAATGAGAAGAGACAGCAAACTTTTTCTGTCCTTTAAAAAGGCCAGCATTTTATCCTTTGCAGTGGCATAAGCCAAGAGCATGAGAATTCCACCAGCGGTTAAAAGACGCAAGTTGGTCAAAACCAGAGCCGAAATTCCGTGCGCCATCAGGTATTGACCACTCGTTCCAGACAAGCCCCAAGCAATCCCAGCCACAACTGTTAGTAAAGTCCCTTTTAAACTGTTTGACATGTCTCTCCTTACTCTTCTTTACGAATCAAGTCCATCACTTGATTACGATCTACAATCCACTGAGCCCTCTCATCCTTTTCATAGGTACGATTCGATAGGAAAATAGCCGCTTCTTGCTTCTGGCGATTCCACATGATAAAGGTACCAGTATAGCCCGTATGGTCTAACCAATCTCCTTCCAAATTCCATGCCAAAGAACGTTCCTTGTCATCCAAAGGAGAAAAATTTTGACTCAAATCTCTTGCAAAATCATCTGCTAAATAGTGTTCTAAAAAGATTTGTAAATCCTTTACAGTAGAAAATAAACCAGCACTACCAGCATGTCTGCCCAAGATACGAGCCTTGGGATCATGCACTATTCCTGCCTCCACACCTCTGACTGTTGGAACAGCAAGCTCAACAGGACCAAACTTAGTTTCCGTCATTCCCCAAGGTTTAAAAACTTGTTCTTGTAAAATCTCATCCAGGTCTTGATCAAAAATTCTCTCTAAAATAGAGCCCAACAGCAAAAAATGGACATCTGAATAAAGAAAGGCTGGCTGACTTCGTCTGTTGAGATGAAACATCGCTTCTTTTAATTCTGAGGCAGTTAAAAGATCACGATTGGGAATAAACGGATCAAGATTTGTAGCATGGGTTAAGAGCTGGCGAATAGTGATGTCTGGATAATCGCTCTCAGGTAAAAAATCGGTTACTGGTCTGTCAATATCTAATTGACCTTTATCCCACAAGAAGGTAAAAACGGTGCCAACCCCAACAACCTTGCTGACACTGGCTAGGTCGTAAACTAATCCTGCCTCAGTCTGCAAGCCATGCTCTGGGTCACTCAAGCCTAAATAGACCTCCGTCCATTGATTGTCCTTAAAATACGCAAAAGAGGCTCCGGGATAAATCCCTGCCTCGATTTGTTCTTCTATTTTTTTAATAATCTTGGTCCACTTCATACTTCTTCAAACCACAATTCAACATTATTTCTATCTTTACCAAGGAAGAATTTTTCAGACTTAGGAATAAAATATTCGGTAGACTCAAACTTCTGGCGAAGACTTTCTATATCTAGTTCATTGACCAGGAACTTGAGCATAGATAAGTCCCAAGTAACCGAATTGTCCACAGTCAAATCCTGCCCCTCAGCTGGGATAAAACCAAGTGATGTCCCAACTTCAGATGATTCCAAGTAACTTTCGATATCAGTTGGGAGATGTAATTCCATAGAAATCTCAAATTTACTTAAAGAAATTGATTCCAAGTCTGTTTGAAATTCAGGCTTTTCTTCTACTTCTCCTAGACTTTCTCTATCATCTTCCGCATGAATCAAAACCAAATCATCTTCTGGAGAGTAAATTTCAAAAGCGTAGCCATTCTGCCCCTTATATAATTTATGAATCGAATCTGTTTTAGATAAGAGTCCTTCAATTTCTAAGGGATTTTCCACCTTGACAATTAATCTAGCTAATTTTTTTCTTCCCTCCACCTTACGAGTACGCATACTTGGAGCTTCTTCTAAAACCAGCTTTTCTAGACCTGTTTGATCACCTAGTGACAGAAAGGCTGACTCTTCTAACAAGGCCTTCATACCAAGGGTCTCTATATAAAATGTTTCATTTAATTTTCTATTATTTACTTTTAAAGTAGGAATAATCCGTACAATCTGATTTACATTCATAAACTCCTCCAACTCTTTTATTTTAAAGGATTTTAGAATTTTTTACAAGATATTATGCTCAAATTTACCGATTTTTCGTAAAATTTCATCTAAAAAACCGAGGATTCCCTCGGTCTCAATTTCTTATAGGTAAAGGAATTTGAAGATAGCTACTGCCGCAATTGCTGCTGCGATCGGTGCTACTACTGGTACCCAAGAGTACCACCATTTTGAATCACCTTTGTGCTCACCAAGAACTGATTTTGGAAGGAAAGCATGAAGGAGACGTGGTCCCAAGTCACGGGCTGGGTTCAAGGCAGGTCCTGTAGGGCCACCAAGTGATGTTACCAAGGCCATAACAAGGAATCCAAGTGCCAAGTGAGCAATTCCAAGACCAGATGTCATAAATGGTGCTACTTGTTCTTTAGCTTGGTCAAGTGCTGCTGTTACTTGCTCTTGAGGAATTGTTTGACCTTGAGTAGTTGCTTGAGCAACTTGAGCATTGATAGCTGCTTGTGCTTTTGATACTAGTTCAGCACCAAAGAAGTTTTTAGTCATTCCAAGAGCTGCAAAGAAAAGAACAAATGAACCAACAAACTCGTTTACAAAACCGTTAACAGTTGCTGCGAAACGTGCTTCTTTTGTACCATTATCCAAACTTGAAATGGTTGAGAAAGTACCCAAGATGTTGTTTGGATTTTCAGTTTTCAAGTAGTATGGGCGGTGTGTTGCCACAACCAAGGCTTGACCAAAGATAGCACCCAAAACTTGTGCGATGATATAAGGTGCAACTTGTGCCCAAGGGAAGAGACCGCTGATCGCAAGTCCAAGAGTGAAGGCTGGGTTAATGTGGTTACCAGATACGTTACCAAACATCAAGGCTGGAATCATAACCCCCATACCATAACCAACAGCGATAACGATCCAGCCACTTTGGTGACCTTTCGTACCTTTAAGTTCAACGTTGGCAACTGCACCATTTCCAAGAATGATCAAAATAGCAGTGGCCAAAAATTCAGTGGCATATTTAATTGCCCATGTGAAATCCATTTGATAGATTCTCCTTAAAATTTTTTAGACAATCCTTATTCTATCAATTTTTATATCTTTTAGCAACAGGTTTTATAAAAGAATATATGAGAAAGCGGTTTTATTTCTTATAAAAAACAAAAGGATTAAGGGAGTCCATTTCCTTAATCCGAGAGTTCTTATTCTTGACGTTGTCCGAAATCTGCAATCATCTGCTCCATTTCTTGTCGACTCGGAGTTGTCAGCATATAAAGGTAATCTCCTTGAAGTTCCGCAAAGGCCGCTGGCATGATTTTTTTAACCTTGAACTGCTGGCTGTATTTAGCAATCAAGTCCTCCTCAGAATAGACATAATGAGCATTTGCACGACGTGATGTAGCCAAACAATACTGAGGTTCAAAGTCTGACGCTGGGAACTCTTCTCCTGCGACAATGGATGCATATCCACGATAGAGGTCCAAGGAATGAGCAAAATTATAAACATCGATAGTGAAACCACCTGCAGGGCGGTTATTGTACTCGATGGCGATGTAATCATCCCCTTCACGGAAGAACTCGATATGGAAGAAACGTTCTTTCATATCAAATTCCTTGACAATCGCTTCCCCATACTTACGCAGTTTAGGATCCATATCCTTGAGCACATAGTAGGAATTGTCCATCTTGTAAATCATCAGATCAAGCGGTGTATAGGCGTAATCAAAGGTTGTTGAGAAGACAATTTTACCATCCTTGTCCACAAGACCATCAAAGGTACAAATTTCGCTAGAGGTGACAAATTTCTCAAAGAAATAAACAGTTGAATGATCCCATTCTTGCTTGAAATGATTGATATCGTCTTCTGTCTCAAGCTTAAAGGTGGCTGCCGCTCCCACTCCATTATCAGGTTTGGCAATCATTGGAAGGCCGATTTCTTTCACAGCTTTATCAATATCTACTTCCGTCTTGATAACAGCTCCAGGTACCACAGGGACACCTGCTTTTTTGAAAAGTTTCTTCATTTCAGACTTGTATTTAGTCTTTTTAAGATCTTCTGGTTTGGCACCAAAAACGTTGAATTGTTCTCTGAGTGTTGCGTCCAGCTCTAGCCAATATTCATTATGAGACTCGATGCGATCAATTGGGCCATGCTTATAAAAGAGAAAAGCAACTGCACGTTTGACTTCGTCTGTGTTCTCAAGATTATCAACACGGAAATATTCTGTCAGGCTATTACGTAAAGGTTCATCCAATTGCTCGTAAGGCTCTTGACCAATTCCCAAGACGGTAATACCTTTATTGGCTAGTTCGATGGTAAACTGTTGAAAGTTTTGTGGATAGTAGGGAGAAATAACAAGGTAATTCATAGGTCACTCCTTTTATAAATAGAGATTGCCGAGGAAATAAGGCATTTGTTTGCGCCACCATTCCCAGTCGTGGGCGACATCGTGTCCCCATTCAGCAAACCAGGCTGGAATTTGTTTCTGGTCAAAGGCTTCTTTAAGCTTGTAGAAAGATGGTAGACCGTCTTGTTCCCAGGCTCCAAGACCCGTACACAGCACAATCTCTGCCTGACGGTAACGGTCAATAAACCAGCCGTCATTCTGATTCCAGATATAATCTACTGGCGAGTTTTGATAAATAGCATCGTCATTGTAGTAATCGCCAACAAAGAAACGTGCGTCGTAAACACCACTAAGAGCAATCACCTTGGTAAAGACATCTGGATGTTGGAGAAAAAAGTTGACTGCATGGTAGGCGCCCATCGAGCAACCTGTCGTCATCATACCATCAAACCAACCTGTCTTATGCTTGATAAAAGGAATAGCCTCCTCAATCACATAGCGCTCGTAGGCACGGTGCATCTCTGCTTGGTCGTGACCATTTTTCCAAGTGGCCAACCAGCTCTCACTGTCTACACTGGATAGGGTAAAAAACTGGACACGGCCTTCCTCGATAAAGGAAGCACAAGCATCAATCATGCCAAAATCATAGTATTCATTGTGACTACCACCTGATGAAGCAAAGACCACAACTGGAATCCCAGCATGTCCATAACGATTAAGATACATTTCACGGTTAAGATTGCCACTCCAGTGGCTAAGGTTTTCAATATGCATTTGATTTCTCCTTTTCTAACTTACCATTTCTCTGCAAAAAATCTCAGACAGTCTGGTAAATTCTCCGACCAAGGGATTTCACTATGGATGGCACCAGACTGAACTTTCAAGACAAGATTATCTAAGTGCACCCCACCTGATATCAAATCATGGTAATACCGAAGAGACGAATCGATATAGGCTTGTTTGATATTACCAGCCATCAGGGTCTTGTCCGTATCATCTGCTTCTTCAGTTCCAACATAGATAAAGATACGCTGGTCAGACGATAGTTTCTTGCGTTCAATATAGCGATTAAAGGCTTCTTGATGGAGCCAGTTAGCAGATGAAAAGACCCCTAAACAGCCAATTTGGTCTTGGTATTCCAAACCGATAAACTGGGTAATATTGCCGCCTAGTGAGGAACCAATCATAGCCGTATGCTGGCGGTCAGATTTGGTACGGTAGGTCTCATCGATAAAAGGTTTGACCACCTCCATGACAAACTCGGCATACTCCACACCCTTACCACCAAACTGCTGCCCTGGGATAGGAGATTCTTGGAACTTCCAAGCCGCATACTCATTCATCCGCCCCATACCATCATTGTCAATGGCAACGACAATCATGCGACTGATGTCAGGATTACGCTTAATAGCTGGGATAATCTTCCATGAATGGCCAATGAAGGACTCTTTACTATAAAAAACATTTTGCCCGTCATGAAAGTAAACAACAGGATAGGAACGATCCGTGTCTTTCTCATAATCTTTAGGCAGAAGAACACGTACACGGCGTTCCTTACCTGTATAAGGAACCTTGAGTTTGTGTTCTTTCATTTTTAAATAAAAGTAGGATTGATTCATTGTCAGAAAACTCTCTATATTCAAAATTTTATTTTATTATATCACAATTATAGAAAAAAAGTTAGTTTTGCTTCCATTTTTGGAATTAAAAACTAACTTTTTCATTTATTTTTCTAAATTCTTCTGGATTTTCTGATTAGAGCAAATTATCAATCAAGTCATCCACTTCATCTTTTTCAGCCTGCGGTGTAATCTCAGTAATCATGATTCCAGCCACAGCTCGCTCTACTAATCCTTCAACATCCATACGCGCTTCGTACTGCTCCGCATTCTTAATCTTAGGATTTGTTTTCGGACGATCTGGCGCAAAAATGGTACAACAGTCTTCAAAAGGCTGGATAGAAATTTCAAAGGTGTCAATTTCCTGAGCAATGTCAATAATTTCCAACTTATCCATTGTCACAACTGGACGGATGATGGGAGTGTTGGTAACCGCATTGATAGCCTGCATGCTCTCCAAGGTTTGGCTGGCTACTTGACCTAGGCTTTCCCCATTTATGATAACTAAACCATTTCGTACCTCACGAATACGATCTGTAATCCGCATCATAAAGCGACGAGTTAGAGTCATTAAGTAAGCTTCGGGCGCTTTGTCCTTGATTTCCTCTTGAATCTCTGTAAAAGGAACTTCGATAAACTGGATATTTCCACCAAACTTGGTCAATTTACGGGTCAAATCTTGGGCTTTCTTGAGAGCGCCTGGACTAGTATAAGGTGGGCTGGCAAAGTGAACGGCCTCTATATCTACCCCTCGTTTAAGCGCTAGATAGCCAGCTACAGGGGAATCGATTCCTCCTGACAACATGAGCATGCCTTTACCTGAAGTTCCAACTGGCAAACCACCAGCCCCACGAATGGTTTCATAAGAAAGATAGGCTGCTTCTTCACGTATCTCCACCTGAAGATTGATGTCAGGACTTTTCATTTGAGCTTGCACATTTGGAATAGCTTCAAAAACAGCACCTCCAAGGGTTTGATTGAGTTCACGACTATCCAACTCAAAGTTGTGGTCGCTACGCTTGCTAGAAATTTTAAAGGTCATGCCATCCTTGTAGATGTCCTGCATAATCTCTTGGACAGAAGACTTCAGAACTTCTACAGATTTTTCAACCTTATAAACAGGGGAAAAGTTTTGAATTCCAAAAACTTGTTTAAGCGATTCTGCTACTGCTGTATAATCTGCTCCATTGAGGTAAGCGTGGGCACGGTCACGATCTGCCGTTACCTTAACTTGGGGATAGATAGACAAAACGTCTGAAATATTATTGCGAAGTTTATTGATGAAACGCATACGGTTTTTACCCTTGGTTGACAGCTCACCGTAGCGAATCATAATTTCTGAATACTGCATGAATGCTCCTATCTTACTTTTCTTGTTTGGTTGTAAATTAATTTTAACTTGGTCAAGAACTGCTCGACCTGACTCATATCATTTTCAAGGTCTAGGCTAAGACGCACAGCTGACTGGGCCTTATCCTTGTCCACTCCCATGGCAATCAAGGTGCCTGCAGGTTTCCCAGCCTTGGACGAACAAGCAGAGGTCGTTGAGATGAAAATATCATAGTCTTCAAAGGCGTGAACGATGACTTCACCACGAACACCCTTGATTCCAAAAGTCAGGATATGAGGGGCAAAGTCTTCCTCATCTGAAAAGACAAATATATCCGGATAGTCAAAAAGTGCTTGACGAATCACTGCCTTCATCTGTCCAGTCTTGCTTGTAAAGAAATCTAGCTTTTCCATAGATAAACGGAGAGCCTTGGCTGTCGCTGCAATTCCTGCCACATTTTCAGTTGTCGAACGGTAATCACGTTCCTGACCACCACCTGTTAAAAGAGGCGTAATCTTCTTGCCAGACTTGATATAGACAAAACCAACACCACGAACTCCGTGAAACTTGTGGCTAGAGAAAGTTGCAAAATCCACTCGTTCTGTCAAATATTTTTCAGTCGTAATCTTGGCAAGTGCCTGAACCGCATCAACATGGAAGGAAATAGTCGGCTTGTCTGCCAACAGTTCTGAAATAGCCTCAATGGGCTGAACAGAGCCGATTTCATTGTTAACTGCCATGATTGAAACGAGGGTCGTATCAGGTCGTATCAAATCTGCTAGCGCCTCAACATCCACAAATCCTTTCTCATCAACTGGAGCAAAATCCACTTCAAATCCCTGACTTTTCAACCAGAGGGCTGACTCTTTGACTGCTGGATGTTCAATGGCTGATACGATGATGTGCTTGCCAAACTGGGCTTTTTCAAAGGCCACACCCTTGATGACCCAGTTATCTCCTTCTGTCCCACCAGAAGTAAAGAAGATTTCATCACTTTTCTTACCGATTAAATCTGCAATCTGTTGGCGAGAAGCATCTAAGATTCGTGTTGCCTGGTCCCCTAAACGATGAAGACTAGATGGATTTCCTAAAATTTTTGAAGCCACCTGCATATAAGTTTCAAGGGCTTCAGGATAAGGCTTGGTCGTCGCCGAATTATCAAAGTAAATCATGTTTTCTCACGCTTTCTAAAATCACTTCTTCTATTGTATCATGAAACGGAGCTTGCGACAAGAAAGGGCAATTCCTCTTTTTTTAAGATTTTTTTAAAGAAATGCGGTATAATAAATTTTAATTAAAGGAGAGAATGTATGTCTAATTATCGTAGAACTTCAAAACCAAAAACAGAACACATCAAAAAAGGCTTTACGGTCTTTCAAAAAACCGTTGCTACTATCGGTAGTATTCTCGGCTTAATTACCGCAAGTATCACTATCATGAACGCCTTGGATAATAACAAAAATACTAAAAAAGAACCTACGACAAGCCAGACGACAACAATTGTCAAAGAAATTCAAAAGGAATCCCCTCAGGAAAACACTAGTCCTAATAAGGAAAATAACACTTCTCAAGAAAAACCACAACAAGAAGAAACACCAAAATCCGGCGTCAAGGAAGAGAAAAAAGAAGAGCAGAAAGCAGCAACTCAAGACTCTACTACACCTGCAACAAGTAAACCTACTACTGAAAATGAAAAACAGTCCAATACCCCAACTTCGGAAAATAAAACTAATCAATAATCACTAAAATAGCCTCCTTCCAAACTTGGAAAGAAGCTATTTTTTATTGTTGCAATACTTTTCTTGGTTTGGTACCTTCAGCTGGACCAATGACACCTGCCATCTCAAGCTCTTCCATGAGACGGGTCGCACGGTTAAATCCAACTGATAAACGACGCTGAATCATAGATGCGCTGGCTTTCTGGGTCTCAATGACTAGAGCCTTGGCTTCTTCAAAAAGCGGATCTCCACCAGAATCACCATCTGAAAATTCTCCTTCATTCTCAGAAACCTCACCTGGATCAAAACTCTCATCGTAGTCCGCATCTGCCTGAGCCTTGATGAAGTTCACAATGCGCTCGACATCATCATCCGAGATAAAGGAGCCTTGGAGACGAACTGGGTGGTTTTCATCAATCGGTTTAAAGAGCATGTCACCTCGACCAAGCAGTTTTTCCGCTCCATTTTCATCCAAAATCGTACGGGAATCTGTTCCTGATGAAACTGCGAAAGCGACACGAGAAGGAACATTGGCCTTGATCAGACCAGAAATGACATCAACGGATGGGCGCTGGGTTGCAAGAATCATGTGGATACCTGCAGCACGCGCCTTCTGTCCGAGACGAATGATAGCATCTTCCACTTCCTTGCTGGCTACCATCATGAGGTCAGCCAACTCATCCACAATCACAACAATAAGTGGCAGTGGAATCTGCTTGTATTCGGACTGGTCATTAAACTCTTCTACCTTGGCATTAAAGCCTGCAATGTTACGAACTCCCACCTTGGCAAAGAGTTCATAACGGTTTTCCATTTCATCCACAACCTTTTGCAGGGCCTTGCTGGCCTTGCGTGGATTAGTCACAACTGGAATCAAGAGGTGGGGAATATCATTGTAAACAGACAACTCAACCATCTTAGGGTCCACCATCATAAACTTGACCTGGTCGGGTCTTGCTTTCATCAGAATGCTAGCGATAATGCCGTTAACCGCTACTGACTTCCCTGAACCCGTTGAACCTGCAACTAGCAAGTGGGGCATTTTAGAAAGGTCAAAAGCTCTTGCGGTGCCATTAACAGCCTTTCCTAAAGGAATTTCCAAGAGATTTTCTGCTTTTGTTTGAGATTGTTCCCATAGTTCGCGGAAAGATACAGTCGCAATCTCAGAGTTGGGTACTTCGATTCCGACTAGGGATTTCCCTGGGATAGGTGCTTCAATCCGGACATCCTTGGCCGCCAAGGCTAGAGCGAGGTCATCTGCGAGATTGGAGATGCGGTTGACCCTTACACCCACTGCTGGCTTGACTTCATACTTGGTCACTGATGGCCCAATTTCGGCCCGTTCAACTGTTACCTTGATACCGAAGCTAGCAAAGGTTTCTTCTAGGATTTTGATGTTTTCTCGGACGATTTTCTTTTCTTTAGACTGGTCCTTGGGTTTATCTGGGGCAAAGAGTTGTAAGCTTGGAAGTTTGTATTCAAGGGCCTCCTTAGCAGAAAAATCGACCTGTACGTCTTCATCATCAGAGCCATCTTCCTGTTCAGGGAATTCAAGTTCAGGTTGAGGAAGGATGATTTCTGGTTCTACCCACTCTTCATCTGGAAAAGGTGGAACGTCAAGTACAACATCTTCTGTCAAAATTTCACCTGTTTCCATATCAACAGGAGGCAAATCGAGCAAGGCTTTCTCAGCTGCTTCTTTTTCTAATCTAGCTTCTTCCTCAGCTTTTTGACGAGCTTTTTCTTCTTGTTTGACAAAGCGTTCCTCTTTTCGACGCTCATGCCCTTCCCGCCATTTGGCAAAGCCTCTACTGAAGAATTCAGCAATATCGTAAACAGACCAAGGACTGACTAGGAGGGCTCCAGCTAAAATCAAGATAGAACCAATAAAGTAAGTGCCGACATTTGAAAAGAGAAAGGCAATTGGCATATAAAGAGCGACCCCAATCAAGCCTCCTCCAGCAAAACTGGTCGTTCGAAAACCAGTCAAATCCGTCACAACCTGAGCCATGGTCCCTTTTAATACCGACTTGTCCAAACCATATTTCCAAACTAAGTAGGCCTCAAAAATCAAGAGTAAACCTGCAAATATGGTGAAAAAGCCAGATAGGAGCCCTTCCTGTTTTCGGATCCACTTGAAAAAGAAGAGGTAGAGCAGGATACCAAATATTGCCAGATAAGCTAGGCTACCCACCAGCAAGCGTATTAAATTGTAAAGGGTGATACCTGCAGCCCCTAATTTGAAGGCTGCGAAAATCAATAAAAGCGCGATTCCCAACGAAATCAACATTCGTTGAATCGCTTCTTTTCTTTCGAGTTCTGCTTTAGACGGTCTCCGTCTTGTTTTACTTGTATTCTTGTTTGCCATTCTTCTATTATACCATATTTCACAGACATTTCGGAAAGAGAAAAAGACTGCACCAAACGGTACAATCTTTTCATTTTTTATCTAAGTTTTATGCTTGGGGTTTGCGTAGGTAACCATAGACCACACCACTTACGATTGCTCCTACCAAGACAGCAACGAGGTAAAGAAGAGCATTTGAAGTAAGGGCGATAACGAAGATTCCTCCGTGTGGTGCCATGAGTTTGATACCAGTAAGACCAACGAGGCCACCTGCTACTGCTGAACCAAGGATAAAGCTTGGGATAGCACGAGCTGGGTCAGCGGCACCAAATGGAATCGCTCCCTCAGTGATAAATGATAAGCCCATGATGATGTTTGTCAAACCAGAGTTGCGTTCTTCCTTAGTAAATTTATCTTTGAAAAGAAGAGTTGCGACAAAGATGGCAAGTGGTGGTACCATTCCTCCAGCCATAACTGCTGCCATGGCTACAGAACCTCCTGAAGAAACAGTCGCTGCAAGCGTACCTGTACCAAAGACATAGGCCGCTTTGTTAACTGGTCCACCCATGTCAACAGCCATCATTCCACCAAGGACGATACCAAGAAGAACAGCTGATCCTCCTCCAAGACCACCAAGGAAGTCATTCATAGCAGTGTTGATTGCCGCCATTGGAATGTTAACTGCCAGCATAACAAATCCTGTCAAAATAGTTCCAAGAAGTGGCAAGATGAGAATTGATTTAGCACCTTCAAGTGAACGAGGAACTTTAACGTATTTCTTGATAGCAAGAACCAAAGCACCTGCGATAAATCCACCAACAAGAGCACCTAGGAAACCAGATGAGACGCCTGCAAGAGTTGAAGTTGCTTCACCACCTGCGGCATAAGGAATTTTACCAAAGGCAAAACCTTCTTTGGCAATAGCACCAGCCACGAAACCTGCAACCAAACCTGGTTTTTCAGCGATAGAGTAGGCAACATATCCTGCAAAAACTGGAAGCATCAAGCCAAAGGCAGCTCCACCAATTTTCATGAACATCGAAGCTAGCTCATGGTAGGAACCAAGATTACCAAGATTTTCATTTGGAACACCCAAAGCACCGTCAATCAAGAAGGCAAGGGCAATCATGATACCACCGCCAATAACAAATGGCAACATTTGGGATACACCACTCATCAAGTGTTTGTAGAAGGCACCACCAAGGCTTTGTTTTTCGTTAGAGGCTGTTGCAGCTTTGGCTCCATTAGCAGCACGGTAGACTTCAGCATCTCCTGAAAGAGCCAAGTTAATCAATTCTTCTGTTTTACGGATTCCGTCAGCAACTGGACGATTGATCAATGGTTTGCCATCGAAACGATCCATTTCTACAGCCTTATCTGCTGCGATGATAACAGCTTTAGCCTTACGGATGTCTTCAGCAGTTAGTTGGTTACCAACACCGCTAGCACCGTTGGTTTCGACCTTGATACCAACCCCCATTTCAGCAGCCACTTTTTGAAGGGCTTCTTGGGCCATGTAAGTGTGGGCAATCCCTGTTGTACAAGCTGTAACAGCTACGATAAAGTCACCAGTTTCATTAGCAGGTACTTGAACAGGCTCTTCAGTTTTTTCTGAAGCTTGGTCAAAAAGTTCGATAACTTGGTCAGCTGATGTTGCTTGACGAAGTTTGTCAGCAAAACCGTCTTTCATCAAGTATTGAGACAATTCTGCCAAGGCTGCCAAGTGAGTGTCATTGGCACCTTCTGGAGCTGCAATCATAAAGAAGAGGTCAGTTGCTTGCCCATCCAAGCTCTCATAATCAACACCCTTATTTGACTTAGCAAAGAGAACTGTCGCTTCTTTGACAGCAGCGTTTTTGCTGTGAGGCATAGCGATACCGTCTCCTAAACCAGTAGAAGTCAAAGCTTCACGCGCTAAAATTCCTTCTTTAAATGTTTCAAAATCTGTCACATAACCGTGGTCTGTCAAACTTTTAATCATCTCGTCGATGACAGCTGTTTTTTCAGTTGCCTGCAAATCCAGCAACATGACATCTTTTCTCAATAGGTCTTGAATTTTCATCGTTTTTCTACCTCAACTTTTTCATATGTTTCTTTAATAAATTCTGCTGTTGCCAAGTCATCTGAGAAGGTCGTTGCCGTTCCACAAGCCACTCCCCATTTGAAGGCTTCTACTGCGTCTTTTGATTTGACAAATTCACCTGTGAATCCGGCAACCATAGAATCACCAGCACCAACTGAATTTTTGACTGTCCCTTTGATTGTTTTAGCAAAGTAAGCTCCCTCATATGTGACAAGAAGGGCACCGTCACCAGCCATAGAGATAATGACGTTTTGAGCACCTTTAGCTAGTAGCTCACGAGCATAGTTCTCGATTTCATCTAAGCTTTCGAGTTTAATCCCAAAAATCGCTCCAAGTTCATGATTGTTTGGTTTGACCAAAAGTGGCTGGTAGTCTAAACTATCAATTAAGGTCTGTCCTTCAAAGTCACAAACCACTTGCGCACCCGTCTGACGTGTCAAGGCAATCAAATCCTTGTAGATAACATTTCCTAGGTTTTTAGCGCTTGAACCTGCAAAGACTACTGTATCTTCTGCGGTTAGACTTGAAAGAATAGCTTTCAACTCTTCAAGTTGTTCGAGCTCAACAGTAGGCCCAGTTCCGTTGATTTCTGTTTCTTGGTCCGCTTTAATCTTAACATTGATACGAGTATCTTCTGCCACTTGGACAAAACGCGTTTCAATTTGCTCTTCAGCCAAAGTGTCTGTGATAAATTTACCAGTAAAACCTCCGATAAATCCCGTCGCTGTATTTGGAATATCCAAACGTTTCAAGACACGACTGACATTGATTCCTTTCCCACCAGCAAACTTATCATCACTATCCATTCGATTGACACTACCGACTTGGACTTGGTCCAAACGAACGATATAATCAATGGATGGATTGAGTGTGACTGTATAAATCATACTTCTATTACCTCCGTTTTCTCCTTAATAGCCTGCAAGAGCTCATGCCCTTGACTTGTGATAACAATAGCTCGTTTGAGTGGTGCTACCTTAGCAAAGCAAGTTTGTCCAATTTTTGATGAATCCACTAAGACGTAGGTCTGTTTAGCATTCTCCAAAATAGCACGCTTCACAGCTCCCTCTTCCATATCAGGAGTCGTATAATAACCATCGTCCACACCATTCATCCCGATAAAGGCACGGTCAAAGTGCAATTGGTTAATCTGGTTAAGAGCAACGCCCCCGATGCTAGCATCCGTCGCCATCTTGACACTACCTCCAACCATGACAGTTGGAATCTGCTTTTCAACCAACTGAGCAGCATGGTGAATCGAGTTGGTCACGACCGTAACATTCTTATTGACCAATTCATGAATCAAAAAAGCAGTTGTTGTTCCTGCATCGATAAAGATGACATCTTGTTCCTTAATGAGAGAGGCTGCTTTCTGAGCCAACAACTTCTTCTCTTGAAGGTTTTTGACCGATTTTTCTTGAATGGTTTCTTCTTCCTGCAAGGAATGGGGCAATTCTGCTCCACCATGCACGCGACGAAGCTTGTTTTCCGCTTCCAACTCATCCAAGTCTCTTCGAACCGTTGATTCTGAGGTCTCTAGCAAACTAACTAATTTTTCTAGAGAAACTACATGATGTTGATTTAACTCCTCTAAAATCAGTTGTTTCCGCTCTGTTTTTAACACTGAATCACCTCCTGTTATCGTTTACACTATTCATTCTATCACACCTTCTTTCAAAGTCAAGCATTTTTTGTCATTTTCTTTCAATATCTATCATTTTTCTTATTTCCAGAATTTTTATTGCAAGATAGGAGCCTTTATGGTAGACTATTTGAGTAAGTATTGGAAGATTACTCAAGAGGCTTAAGAGGCCGTGTTGGAAACGCGGTAGGCGTGTAACAGCGTGCGTGGGTTCGAATCCCATGTCTTCCGTTTATTTTAAAAAAGATACCCAAGAAATCTTGGGTATCTTTTTTCTTATATGCTTGTTTTATAACTCGGGTGAATTTCTTAGAAAATATCAAATAACAATTTCACATTGAGAATTGTTAAGATAATGGAAACGATATAGCCAAGGATGGTATTCCATTTGGCATTGGTAAATTCTCCCATCAGTGATTTCTTAGAAGTTAGATAAATCAGTGGGAAGATTGAAAATGGAAGAGCAATCGAAAGAAAGACTTGTGAATAAACCAATAACTGATCCAATGTTTTTTCCTGATGACCAAACAGAACCGCTACAATCATGACAGGCAACAAGGCAAAGAGACGAGTTGCCAAACGAATGAACCATTGAGGTAATCTCATATGCAAGAAACCTTCCATAACGATTTGTCCAGTCAAGGTACCCGTAATCGTCGAATTTTGACCACTGGCTAATAAAGCCAAGGCAAACAAGGTTGATAAGGTCGAGCTAGCTATAGCTCCTGCAATAGTAGAATCCTGCAAGGCATTATACATTTGAGAGAAGGCAGAAATCTCAGATGCATGGCCGAAAAAGAGAGCCGCCCCGAGAATTAATAGAAGGGAGTTAACCACAAAGGCCAAGGATAATTGGAGATTTGAATCCCAGGTCATAAAGCGCACGGCTTTTCGAACATCATTCTTGTCCTTGTGATTGATTTTCCGAGTTTGAGACAAGGAAGAATGCAAATAGAGGTTATGGGGCATAACCGTTGCTCCCACGATCCCTAGTGCCAAGGTTAATTGACTTTCATGCCCTGGCAAGGGACTTTCAAATAAGGTTGCATTCGGTAGATAACCCTCAACGATTCCTTGGAAGCTTGGATGTGACAAAGCTACCAGATAGGTAAAAATTGCTAGAATGGTTAAAATCAGTGTTGTCACAATAGCTTCAATTTTCTTAAAGCCAAATTTCATCAGAAGCAATAAGAGAAAAACATCCAACACGGTCAAGAGAATTGCTATCATAATCGGAATCTTAAAGAGAAGATTGAGAGCAATCGCTGAACCTAGAACTTCTGCCAGATCTGTCGCCATCAAGGCTAATTCTAAAATCACCCATAGACTATAACGAAGCCATTTAGGTGAATGATGAGCCGTTGCTTGAGCCAGGTCCATCTGGGTTACAATACCAAGCTTTCCTGCCATCTGCTGAAGTTGCATGGCAATGAGAGATGAAATCAAGATAACAAACAAGAGACTATACTTATAGGAAGCACCACCGACTACACTGGTAATCCAGTTTCCTGGATCCATATAACCAACTGCGACAAGAGCACCCGGACCTAAAAAGGCCTTTAAATTTTGCCAGAAATGATTGTTATTTGGAGTATCGATAGATTGATTAATCTCAGAGAGTGACACTTTTTTATGAGAAGACATAGATACTTACCTCTTTCTAAACCTATTTTTTCATTATTTTCTATTAGAGAAAAATAAGATTGACTTTAAACTATTAAAACAATGAAAACTATATGAAAAACATTTAGTTTTTTCATTATTTTTCTTAAGGCACCTTAATTATAACAGAAAATATGATAAAAACTTAAGAAAATTCAGGACTTGATTTAATATTTAGGATACAACAAAATGTTGTATCCTTTTTTTACAAAAGAATACCAAGGAATACCAAAGACAAAAATAAAAAACGTTGATTTAACAACGTTTTACCAAGGAATAATGGAGCCGGTGGGAGTCGAACCCACGTCCAAACACCTGCCAACATATTTGTCTACAACCATAGGTTATGTATTCGTTTAACAGTCCCTCGACACATAACTCAAGCCTAGAAACTGCGAGTCTATCAATCTCTTATCAAGCCGCTAGACAAGACTTGATCGTATCTCGCTAATAATAAGACCTGTCATTGAACACGAGCAATCCAAATCGGGTCACGCCTGCTGGTTTTTAGGCAGCTAGAGCGTAAGAAGTGTTATTTTTTGCAGTTACATTTAACTGAGCGTTTACGTCGCCACACGAGTCGCAAAATATGCCTCATAATGCCTGTCGAATCCGTAACGACCCCAAAAGACAGTAAAACCATTATACCTTATCTAACACAAAAATGCAAAAAGGAAATCAACTAACTACAAAAGATAGTCTTTCAAAGCTTTTGTCAAAACCTGGTAACCAGTAATACTAAGGTGCAACCCATCAGTTGTATAATCTTTTTTGAGTTGACCTTCCTTGTCTGTCAAACTATCAAAAACTGGCACAAATTCTACCTGCATATAGGCAGAAGCAAGTTCTTGATAGGCTTGATTCCATTTCTGAATTTTTTCATTCGTGCGGATATAGACTGTCTGCTTGTACTCCTCTCCCTCATTGACTGGCAAAATAGAAAGTAATTTAATCTCAGTCAATGGATAATCGCGAGCAATAGATTGTATGATAGCTTCGAGATTATTGAGAGCCTCATTCACAGGCACATCTTTTCCGATATCATTTGTCCCAATCAAAAGGACAATTTTATCTACCGCCCCACCGTAAAGATGCGCATCTAGATTCTCTAGTAACAGCCCTGTCTGATAACCTCGAATGCCTCGATTGACAATCGTCTTCGAAGTCCCAAATAGTTCCTGCAGAGGAAAATATTCGACAATGGAATCCCCAATAAAAAGAATGTCTGGCTCTACAACAGAAACCTGATTTAAGTGACGATACTTGGTTTGGATTTTACCCTGTTCCTTTAGGAGCCAATTTTCTAATAACTGTACTGCCACTTCATTCTCCTTTTTCTAACCAGTTTTCCAAGACTTGGTAAACTCCTCCTTGGCTATTGGCTGGCGCTAGAGCAGTCGCCACAGCTTTGGCTTTATCATCAGCATTTTCCATCGCATAGGCAATTCCAGCCATATCAAGCATTTCAACATCATTTTCACTGTCACCAAAAGCCATGATTTGTTGGGGATTCAAGTCCCAGCGCTTGAGTAATTCTTCCAAGCCCCATGCTTTATGAATTCCAGCTTGAAGGATATCAATGCAACCATAGCCACTCGATACAGCCCGAACGCGGCCATCAAAGAGGTCATTGATTTCTTCCAAAACCGAACTCAAACGTTCCTCACCAACAACCATACTCATCTTGAGAACACCACCAAAGAGGTCAGAGGTTAATTCATCCACAAATTGCATCCGTTGGTAGAATTTTTCAATCATTTCTGGAGTCATAAAACTTTCAAGGTCTGTAAAAATCGTACCTTCTTTGACGAAACTACCCTTCATCCCCGTTACAACAAACTGATCCTGACACGATCGACCCTCGAAATAAGCCAAGGCCTTATCGACAATGACATCATCCCAAGTCTGAGCCTGAATCAGTTCATTGTTTTCAAAAATACGAGCACCGTTGGCAACCACCAGAACCACTCGATCCACCAAGTGCTCCAGTAGTTGCCTCATGCGATGAATTTCATTCCCTGTCGCAATGACAAAACGAATGCCCCTTTGATCCAACTGATCTAAAATCTTTTCCAAGCGTGGAAGATCAAGCTGGCCTCTAGCATCCAGCAAGGTCCCATCCATATCGGTCGCAATTACTTTAATCGTCATTTACTTTCCTCTGAATTCAAGTTAATCCCACTTCAACCCTACATGTTCATTCATTTCTTTATAGGCTGTATCAATTCGTTCCTTAGTCGCTTCATCTAATTGATCACGATGACTACCACCCTCGATAAAGTCTTCTAAGATATAGGTTTGGTAATGATATAGGGGATATCCTTCTGGTGAAAAAGTTCCTTTTGGTGTTCGATTGACCCAAGTAGGATGAGCTTTAGCTGTTTCAATAGTTGTTTGTCCATCTTTTTTCTTGACAGTTACATCCATAAGAACACCACGCTCTGTCCACTTAGCATTGTCTACACCAGTCATTGTTTCAATACGTTGGTTAGAAATGAAGTTCCCCATTGAATAGATAATGAGTTTCTTGTCTCCATCTTTTTCAACAATCTCAGATGGTTCAACTACGTGTGGATGGCCTCCAAAGATAATATCCGCTCCCCAATCAATCATCTTGTGGTACAAAGCCTTTTGCTCTTCAGTCGGTTCTATTCGATACTCAACACCCATCTGAGGCATGATAACAGTAATATCCGCTTCCTTCTCTGCACGCTCAATTTCAGCCTTCATCTTATCTTCGTTTAGGTCTGAAAGATAGCGGTTATAATCTTCTTGAGAAATACTTTGCTCAATTCCATTAAATCCATAAGAATAAGCCAAAAGTGCAACCTTGATACCGTTCACTTCCTTGATAACGAGCGGAGCTTGATCACGTGACTCGTGCGTATAAACTCCAATAGGTGTCATTCCTGCCTTTTCAATTGCATCTGCCGTTGAAATAACTCCTTCAATTTGAGAATCTAAAACATGATTATGGGCTAAATCTAAAACATGATACCCAGCATCTTTAATAGCATCCATTACTTGACCAGGAGCATTAAATAAAGGATAGCCAGCTAGATAATGATCTTTATTAATGGTCCCTTCAAAATCACCTATTGCCAAATCTGCCTGCTTAAGCCAAGGAGTTACGTATTCAAAATTCTCATGAAAATCATAGCTGCCATCTTCCTTTTTAGCTGACATATAGATAATATCATGGTAAAGTAAATCTCCATGGGCCATAATACGAGCACTTGTTTCTTCTTCCTGATCTTTAGATTTTTGATTTGTCTTATTTGTTTCTTTAGAAATGGCATCCTTTTTTTGACTGGTCAAGGGGATTCCTTGGAAACTTTCAAACAGCAAGACCAAGCCCATTGATAAAGCAACTGCTAGCAAGAGTATCGCCACAAATCCCTTATTACTCCACTTGCGATAACTCCTAAAAAAGTTTACAAAGCCTCTCACAAAATGAAAAACTGGTCCACGTTTATGTCTATCTTGTCTTCTTTGCATCTTCATTCTCCCTACTTTCTAATGCAAGCCTTTTCTTTTTATTATATCACAGATAAGTAATTCTTTCACAATTGATACTCTTCGAAAATCAAATTCAAACCACGTCAGCGTCGCCTTACCGTACTCAAGTACAGCCTGCGGCTAGCTTCCTAGTTTGCTCTTTGATTTTCATTGAGTATGAATTGAACTTCTATCTATTTTCTATAAATCCTAAAGGCTGTAATGCTTTCATTCCTTGTCATTTTGTGATATCATGTAGAGGTAATGAAAGGAGAGAAAATGTCTGCAATAGAACGTATTACAAAAGCTGCTCACTTAATTGATATGAACGATATTATCCGCGAAGGGAATCCTACTCTACGCGCAGTTGCTGAGGAAGTCACTTTCCCCTTGTCTGACCATGAAATCATCCTAGGCGAAAAGATGATGCAATTCCTCAAACATTCCCAAGATCCTGTCATGGCTGAAAAGATGGGACTCCGCGGTGGGGTTGGACTTGCTGCTCCTCAATTAGATATCTCAAAACGTATTATCGCTGTTTTGGTGCCAAACATTGTCGAAGAAGGCGAAACTCCACAGGAAGCCTACGACTTGCAAGCCATTATGTACAATCCAAAAATCGTCTCTCACTCTGTTCAAGACGCTGCTCTTGGTGAAGGAGAAGGCTGCCTCTCTGTTGACCGCAACGTGCCTGGCTATGTTGTTCGCCATGCCCGCGTTACTGTTGACTACTTTGACAAGGATGGAGAAAAACACCGTATCAAGCTCAAAGGCTACAACTCCATCGTTGTTCAGCATGAAATTGACCACATCAACGGTATCATGTTTTACGATCGTATCAATGAAAAAGACCCATTTGCAGTTAAAGATGGTTTACTGATTCTGGAATAAAGAAAATCCCGTTGCAAGACGGGGTTTTGTGTTATAATAGAGGCATGAAAACAAATGATATTGTCTATGGCGTCCACGCCGTTACCGAAGCCCTCCTTGCAAACACAGGAAACAAACTTTACCTCCAAGAAGAGCTCCGAGGTAAGAATGTTGAGAAAGTCAAGGAACTAGCTACAGAAAAGAAGGTCTCCATTTCTTGGACCTCAAAAAAATCCCTCTCTGAGATGACTGAAGGTGCTGTCCACCAAGGTTTTGTTCTACGAGTGTCCGAATTTGCCTATAGTGAGCTGGACCAAATCCTTGCCAAAACACGCCAAGAAGAAAATCCTTTGCTATTAATTCTGGATGGCTTAACCGACCCTCACAACTTAGGCTCCATCTTAAGAACAGCCGATGCGACCAATGTTTCAGGAGTCATCATTCCCAAGCACCGTGCTGTCGGAGTTACTCCTGTCGTTGCCAAAACAGCCACAGGTGCTATTGAGCACGTTCCAATTGCTCGAGTGACCAATCTGAGCCAAACTCTAGACAAACTCAAGGATGAAGGATTCTGGACCTTTGGAACAGATATGAATGGGACTCCTTGCCACAAGTGGAATACAAAAGGGAAAATTGCCCTCATCATCGGAAATGAAGGAAAAGGCATCTCTAGCAACATCAAAAAACAGGTTGATGAGATGATTACCATTCCGATGAATGGACATGTTCAAAGTCTCAATGCCAGTGTTGCTGCAGCCATTCTCATGTACGAAGTTTTTCGAAATAGACTATAAAAAAGTTTCCAGTCATCTGATTGGAAACTTTTTTATGATTAACTATGTTCGGTGATAAACTTATAAGCTTCTTGACCAGCGATAGCTCCATCTCCAACTGCTGTTGTCACTTGGCGAAGGTCTTTCAAGCGAACATCTCCAACTGCAAAGATACCGTCAACTGCAGTTTTCATGTGGTTATCTGTCACAATCCATCCAGCCTGATCTTGGATATTCAATTCTTTAACAAAATCGCTAAGAGGGTCCAATCCAACATAGATAAAGACACCACCAAAGGCTTGTTCTGTCACTTGACCTGTTTTCACATTTTCAAATACGACAGATTCTACTCGGTTTTCGCCCTTGATTTCCTTCACTACAGAATCCCAGATAAAGCTGATTTTCTCATTCGCAAAGGCGCGGTCTTGTAAAACTTTTTGAGCACGAAGTTGGTCACGACGATGAACAATGGTAACAGTCTTAGCAAAACGAGTCAAGAAGAGGGCTTCTTCAACAGCTGAATCTCCGCCACCAACTACCAACAAATCTTGGTCACGGAAGAAAGCACCATCACACACGGCACAGTAAGAAACACCACGACTATTCAGTTCTTCTTCTCCAGGTACTCCCAAAGGACGGTGTTTAGAACCAGTTGCTACGATAACTGTACGTGTTTCATATGTTTGGTCATCGGTCATCACTTTCTTAAAATCACCATGGTCTTCTACATTTTCAACATAACCATAAATGTGCTCAACACCAAGATTTTCAAGCGGTTCAAACATCTTTTCAGCCAATTCTGGCCCACTAATATTAACGTATCCAGGGTAATTTTCGATATCCGATGTATTATTCATCTGACCACCTGGCAGACCACCTTCAATCAAGGCTACTTTTAGATTGCTTCGAGCAGCGTATAAGGCGGCAGTCATCCCTGCAGGTCCAGCACCGATAATAATAGTATCGTACATATAGTTTCCTTCTTTCTTGTTGTAACTATCTTTATTCTAACTCTTTCTTGTCAATCATGCAAGGATTATGCCTTGAAAACAAGAATTAAACTCATAACCGCAAAGGATAATACTGGAACAACCAAGACTCCAATCATAATCATATCATAGAGATGGGCTTGGCGAGCCTTGGCTGTCTTATCAACTCCCGACATGGCTCTTAGTCCAATCCAAATCCCTAAAAAAATCAGGACGAGGATGGTTGTCAAGATCAAACTCTCGAAATATAAAGAAAATAGTTGCAGTAGCATGATTTCTCTCATTTCTATCTTTTTTAAAGAGTAAACTCAGCTAGTCCAGCTAACTGAGTTTTCCTTTATCTATTATATCAAATATAAGTCCGTTTGTAACTAGCGAAGAATTCTTTTGTCCGCTCTTCTTTAGGATGGTGGATAATCTCATCCGGTGTTCCAGACTCAATGATTTTCCCCTTATCTAAGAAGAGAATCTTATCAGCCACTTGGGCTACAAAGGACATGTCATGACTGACCAAAATCATGGTTTGACCTGATTTAGCAGCATCTGCAATAGACTTCTCTACTTCACCAACCAATTCTGGGTCAAGGGCTGAAGTTGGTTCGTCTAAGAGCAAGACATCTGGTTTCATGGCAAGCGCACGCGCTAAGGCAACTCGTTGCTTCTGTCCACCTGATAAATGGCGAGGGTAATGGTTTTCACGGTCAGAAAGCCCAACCTTAGCCAACTCTTCCTTGGCAATCTTAGTCGCTTCTTGGTCAGATAATTTCTTGACCACAACCAAGCCTTCTTTCACATTATCAAGTGCTGTTCGGCGTTCAAACAAATTAAACTGCTGAAATACCATAGACAACTTGCGGCGTAGGGCAAGGATTTCTTCTTGAGTGATTTTAGAAAAATCAACTGAAAAACCATCAATCTGAATCGAGCCACTGTCAGGTGTTTCAAGATAATTGAGACTACGAAGGAAAGTTGATTTTCCAGCTCCTGAAGAACCAATCAAGGCTACAACTTCCCCTTTTTGAATATCCAAGTCCAGATGATCCAAGACAGTCTGTCCTGAAAAGGATTTGCTTAAATTCGAAATCTTAATCATTAACGAAGGTCTCCTTTCACATCTGTTTGCACTGTATCGGGTGCAGAAATAGCCATTTTTCTCTCGATGAAACGACCGAGGCTTTCAATTCCGATATTGACTACCCAATAAACAAGGGCAACGGAGATGAAGCGCTCAAAGTAACGATAATCAGCTCCACCCAGAATCTGAGCTTGGGCAAAGACTTCCACAACACCCGCACTGAAGGCTAGAGAAGTCCCTTTGGTCAAGCCGATTAGGGAATTGATTAAAGTTGGAGTCGCCACAACTGCTGCATTTGGAATAATCACGCGACGATAAACTTGTGCTCGGGTCATCCCCAGACTGCGTGCCGCCTCAATCTCACCAGGGTTGACTGAGAGAATGGCTGCACGAATAGTTTCACTAGCATAAGCTGCCTCATTAAAGGCAAAGGCGACAATTGCAAAAGCAGCGGCTGGAATCGCATTGATATTGAAACCAGTTCCCCATTGCTGATTGAGAGCTTTCAAAGCCAAAGGAATTCCGTAGTAGGTCAACATGAGTTGAACCAAAATCGGTGTCCCTTTTAAGAAACTAACAAAGAAGGCCTGTAAGGGGTATAAAATCTTGACACGATTGATTTTCACAATGGCAAAAAGAAGTGCCAAAACCAAGCCAAAAAGGGCACCACCAATTGTCAACATAATCGTTGTTGGAAGTTGTTGGACAATTCTTGGAATTCCATCAAAGACCGAACGCAGGCTAAACAGCTTGCCATCCGGAATCAATTGCATCAAGTTTTGGTACCAATCTGATGCTAAAATCGTTGTAACATTCATAAAAACATCCTCTCCTGATAATGATTCATTCTACCATACTTCTGCCGTCAATGAAATTATTTGCTACGGTCAGATACAGACTTTGTCCACCTACTAGTTTATCATACTTTGAAACAGGGAGGCTATATATTTTATCTATCAAAGAGATAGATAAAAACTATTTCAATCCCAATTCTTCATAGGGTTTTCGATAACCGATTTGCTTAACAGTTTCATTTTCTACTAAAATGGGGCGTTTTAACAACATACCGTCACTTGCTAGCAACTCAGCCGCTTCTTGGTTTGACAGGCTTCCTACCTTATCTTTCAGCCCCAATTCACGGTATTTGATCCCACTGGTGTTGAAAAATTGCTTCAACTCAAAACCCGAGGTTTCTAGCCAGTTTAAAATGACTTCTTGGCTAGGTGTTTCTTCAACGATGTGAACAGCTTTATAGTCCACTCCTAATTGATTTAATTCTTGTTTTGCTTTTTTACAAGTTGAACATTTTGGATATTCGATAAATTCTAACATGTCTTTCACTTTCTATTTTATATCTTTAAAATCTACGCCTTCATGCTCCAAGAGCCAAGCTTTCTTTTCCACTCCTGCAGCATAACCTGTCAGACGCTTGCCAGCTCCTAGCACACGATGACAAGGTACTAGGATAGACCAAGGATTGCGTCCCACTGCTCCACCAATTGCTTGAGCTGAATCCACTTGCAGGTCTTGGGCTATTTGTCCATAGGTCACTGTCTGGCCATAAGGAATTCCCTGTAAATAGGACCAAACTCGCTTTTCAAAATCCGTTCCGATTGAAGCCAAGGGCAAGTCGGATAAATCCTGAGGCTTGCCTTTAAAGTAAGCATCTAAACAAGCAATAACTGGGTCTAAAATGGGATGACTAACAACTTCTTCTATCGTTTCATCCCCTAGTCCCCTCTCAAAATGCTTCTGCTCCTGCACCCAAATGCCATACAAATGATAATCATCAGCTACAAGAGAAAGGGAGCCAATTGGCGAAGAATAGAGTATTTTTGCGTACTTCTTTTGCATTATTTCTTCAATTTTTGATAGGCCAAGCGTTCGCCATCAACTGGAACCTTACCAACCTGTTTAAAACCTAGTTTTTCAAAGATATGCTGCATGGCCTTATTTTCAGCATGCGTATCTGAGCGAAAATCTAGATAGTCAAAACCTTCAATCAAGCCCTCTAAAAAGGTTTGAGCAACTCCCTGTCCCTGGACATCTGCTGCCACAGCAATACGGTGAAAGACTATGTACTCTGACTCCCCAGCTTGCCAGTTGCCTTCATAAATGGCTTCATAGGCTGCCTCTGGACTCTTGGTCACAGTAGCATAGGCTAATAGTTCTCCCTCTTCCAAGGCTACGTAGGCTTGGCCTGAGATAATATCCTCAATAATAATATCAGCATTTGGATAACCATTTTGCCACTGGTCACTACCAGCATCCGCTAAACATTTTTTAGCATCCTCCATCACCTGCATGATGGCATCTACTTCATTTGGAAAAGCTAAACGAATCTCCATCTGTTCTCCTCTTTTCTGACTAGTTTCTCCCATCATAGCATAATTTAAGTCTTTCTACAAGCAGTTAAAACTTGACTTTCTGTTTTTGTTATTTTATAATCTAGTTATTAAAACTAGATAAAAAGGAGTTAGAAATGAAAACTACCTTTTCCTACCCAAAATGGGCAGAAATCCCAAACATTGACCTCTATCTGGACCAGGTTTTACTCTATGTCAATCAGGTCTGCGCCCCTATCTCTCCTGATAAAGACAAGGGCCTGACAGCATCTATGGTCAACAATTATGTCAAACATGGTTACCTGACAAAGCCTGACAAGAAAAAATACCAACGCCAACAGATTGCCCGTTTGATTGCTATCACAACCCTCAAATCTGTCTTTTCTATTCAAGAAATAGCCCAGACACTGAATACTCTACAAACTCAAGCAAGTTCAGACCAACTCTACGATGCTTTTGTAAACTACATGAACCAAGGAATTGATCCAGCTAACCCCATTATCCAAAGTAGCTGTCAAACCGTTAAACTCTATCATCAAACTCTAGCCTTAATTGATCATACTCAAGAGGAGGTAATCCAATGAACACTAGTCTTAAACTCAGCAAACAACTCAGTTTTGGAGAGGAAATTGCAAATAGCGTGACCCATGCCGTAGGAGCAGTCATCATGCTCATCTTACTCCCCATTTCATCCACCTATAGTTATGAGGCACACGGATTTTTATCATCTATAGGCGTTTCCATTTTCGTTATTAGTCTCTTTCTCATGTTCCTATCATCCACCATTTATCACTCTATGGCCTATGGTTCGACCCATAAATACGTCTTGCGGATCATCGACCATTCTATGATTTATGTTGCTATTGCAGGCTCATACACGCCCGTCGTCTTGACCTTAATGAATAACTGGTTTGGCTATCTGATTATTGCTATCCAGTGGGGAACGACCATCTTTGGTATTCTCTATAAAATCTTTGCTAAAAAAGTCAATGAGAAATTTAGCCTTGCTCTTTACCTGATTATGGGCTGGTTGGTTCTGGCTATTATTCCTGCCATTATCAGTCAAACGACACCAATTTTCTGGAGTCTCATGGTAACTGGCGGACTCTGTTATACAGTTGGAGCTGGATTTTATGCCAAGAAAAAACCTTATTTCCACATGATTTGGCATCTCTTTATCCTAGCAGCATCTGCCCTCCAATACATCGCCATTGTTTATTACATGTAAAAAAGTTGAGAAATTCAATCTCAACTTTTTTCTTTACACATATTAATAAAGTACTGGTGCAAGCGCACATCATCAGTCAATTCTGGATGAAAAGAGGTCACTAACATATTTTTTTCTTTAGCAGCAACGATTTGATTGTCAACTGTTGCTAGAATTTCTACATCTTCTCCAACACTACTGATAATCGGACCACGAATAAAAGTCATTGGAATCTGACCAACTCCCTTACATTCTGCTTCGGTATAAAAACTTCCTAGTTGGCGCCCATAGGCATTGCGCTCGACCACTATATCCATAGTTCCTAGATGACTCTCTTCCTGAGAAGTAATTTCCTTAGCCAGCAAAATTAAACCCGCACAGGTTCCAAAGGCTGGTAAGCCAGATACAATAGCTTCTCGAATGGGAATCAGCATGTTCTGGTCTCGTAAGAGCTTGCCCATGGTTGTAGATTCACCTCCAGGTAATATCAAACCAGACAAATCACTCTGATGTTTCTGAAAATCATCTAGATTTCTGATTTCAACACTCTCGACTCCTAATTGCTCTAGTACTTTTGAATGCTCAGCAAAGGCACCTTGCAAGGCCAATATTCCGATTTTCATCTATTTTCCTCGCTCAGCCATGAGGATTTGGATCTCATTTTCATTGATACCAACCATGGCTTCTCCTAAATCTTCAGAGATTTGAGCTAGAATTTGAGGATTACGGAAGTTAGTTACCGCTTTGACAATGGCACTCGCTCGTTTAACAGGATCTCCTGACTTAAAAATACCTGAACCGACAAAGACACCTTCTGCCCCTAATTGCATCATCAGCGCAGCATCTGCTGGCGTTGCAACTCCCCCAGCTGCAAAGTTTACAACTGGCAATTTCCCATGTTCATGAACGTATTGAACCAATTCTACAGGGACTTGTAAGTCCTTGGCAGCAACATAAAGTTCGTCCTCACGTAGGTTTTGAATGCGGCGAATTTCCTGATTCATCATACGCATATGACGAACAGCTTGAACAATATCTCCTGTCCCTGGTTCTCCTTTGGTACGAATCATAGAAGCACCTTCAGCGATACGACGCAAGGCTTCTCCCAAATCCTTAGCTCCACAGACAAAAGGAACTTGGAATTCTTTCTTGTCCACATGGAAACGGTCGTCAGCTGGAGATAAAACTTCACTCTCATCGATATAGTCAATTTCAATAGCCTCTAAAATCTGAGCCTCAACAAAATGCCCGATTCTGACCTTGGCCATTACTGGAATACTAACTGCTTCTTGGATTTCCTTAATCATCTTTGGATCACTCATGCGGGAAACGCCACCAGCTGCACGAATATCTGCTGGAATCCGCTCCAAGGCCATCACAGCTGCCGCACCAGCAGCTTCTGCAATACGGGCCTGTTCAGGATTCTGAACGTCCATGATAACCCCACCTTTGAGCATCTGTGCCAAGTTTTTATTTAGTTCATAACGATTTTCAGTCATTTCTTTATCCTCATCATTTGTATTGGTAGCTACCATTTCATTTTATGTTAGATTAGAATGAATCACAAGATAAAAAAATCATAATTGTGTGGGTACAGATTGACTAAAAAACTATCTGACCTTAACTTAAGGCCAGATAGCTCATTCATTTTTATTTTTCAGCTGTAAGTGCAGCCATTGTGATGTAGTTGTATGGTTTGTTGAAGTGTGGCAAGAAGAATAGGTCTGTCAATGCCAATTTATCAATTGTCACATGCTCTTGGATAGCAAGTGAAAACATGTGGATTCCCATGCTGATTGCAGAATCGTGTGAAACCATTTGTGCACCAAGAATTTCACGGCTATCTTTGTCAAAGACAATCTTGATGGCAACTTCATGGTTGTCATGCTTCATAAATTCTGGTTTTTGAAGATCGTTAAAGCCTGTTTCAGTTGCGTTGTAACCAGCAGCTTTCGCTTTTTCAAGAGTCAAACCAGTTGAAACCATGTGAAGACCGTAGATTGAGATACCGTTTGATCCTTGAACACCGATTCCTTCCAATTCATGTCCACATGCGTTATATGCACCAACGATACCAGTACGAACAGCATTTGAAGCAAGAGCGATGTAGCTAGTGTCTTTACGAGCGTTGTCATAAACAGTCGCACAGTCACCTACTGCGTAAACGCCTGGGATAGAAGTTTCTTGTTTCTTGTCTACAAGGAAGGCACCGTTACGGAAGAGTTCAATCTTACCATCAGCAAGAGCAGTATTTGGACGGAAACCAACTGCAAGGATAACCATATCCACATCGAAAGTTTCTTTATCAGTAATCAAGCGTTCAACTTTACCGTCACCCTCAATTGCTTTAACAGTTTGACCAAGCGCCAAGCGGATGTTGTGGTCTTCCAAGTTCTTCGCCATCATTTGTGTGAAGTCTTTGTCATAGTAACCGTTCAAAACAGTATCAACGATATCAACAAGGACAACTTCTTTTCCAAGACGTTCAAAGGCTTCAGCAAGTTCAACACCGATATAACCACCACCAACAACGGCGATTCGGTCAAGGTGTTGACTCTTATCAGACAATTTGTGAATCACTTCTTCAGCGTTTTGGTACAATTTAACGAATTGTACGTTTTCAAGAGTTGCTTTAAATTCGCGGTTCCCTTTAACAATTTCAACACCTTCGATTGGTGGCAAGATTGGTGTAGAACCTGTAGCGAAAATCAATTTATCGTATGATTCTTTGTGCTCTTTCCCTTCAACTTCTGCTGTAACTACTTTGTTATCATAGTCGATTGAAAGAACTGGTGAGTTCATGTATACCTTAGCACCTTTAGCTTCCAATTTTTCTTTATCAGAATAGAACAAGCCTTCAGCACCGTCAATTTGTTCACCAATCCAAAGAGCCATTCCACATCCTAGGAAAGAGATGTTAGAGTTTTGGTCGAATACAACAATTTCGTTCTCATTGCCAAAATTATCCAACATAGTATTAATACATGCTGTACCAGCGTGGTTAGCACCAACTACAACGATTTTACTCATAGAAAAATTCCTACCTTCAATTTTAAATTTACCCTTCTAGTATAACATTTACTGTTAGCGTTTACAAGAGTTTAGCTAATTTTCCCGATTTTTTTGTAAAAAAATGTAAATAATCTGTATTTTATCAGCCTTTCTTACAATTACTCTTTATTTTCTGAGCATATTTCTTGACAAGTTTACAAATTTTATTTGTGAAAACGCTGACTTTATGGTATGCTAGTATCATGGAAAGAAAATGTAAGGGGTTAAATTTAATATAAATTTACTATATTTCAGCCTTCTTTTCATAAGAGAAAGGAGTTGGTAGCTTGCCTCTTAGTTCACATTCTGAACGGCTAATGGGGACTACTATCACTATTTCATTAGTGGATGAGCAAGCCGATATCTTGCTCCAAAAATCCTTTGATTTGCTCAAAGAGTTAGAATATCGTTTCAATGCCAATAGTCAAGAATCGGAGTTGATGGAAATCAATTATCAAGCTGGAATAGCTCCAGTCAAAGTTCATCCAGACCTGTTTGAATTGATTTCACTTGGATTAGAGCATAGCCTAGCGCCCTCTAGTCATCTCAACATCAGCATTGGTCCCTTGATTCAAACCTGGCGCATTGGTTTTTCAGATGCCAAAGTTGCCCAGCCTCAAGAAATTGAATCGGTGCTACCTTTAATCAATCCTCATTATATAGAGTTAGATTCTTCTACTTCCACTGTATTCTTGAAACAGAAAGGAATGAAGATCGATCTTGGTTGTTTAGCCAAGGGTTATAGTGCGGATAAAGTTGCCCAATTTCTTAGAGAAGAGGGAGTGACATCTGCCTTGATCAATCTGGGAGGGAATATCCTGACTATTGGAAAAAATCAGGCAAGAGGAAATCAGCCTTGGCAAATCGGGATTCAAGACCCAGCCAATCCTAGGGGGAATCACTTAATGACCATCCCTGTTGTCAATAAATCTGTCGTGACTTCAGGCATTTATGAACGTCATCTGACAGTCGATGGAAAAGATTACCATCATATTTTTGACAGTCAAACAGGATATCCTGTTGAAACGGAACTAGCGAGTCTAACAATCATCTCTGATAAATCAGTTGATGGTGAAATCTGGACAACTCGTCTTTTTGGAGAAAGACCTGCTTCTATCCTCTGGCAAGTCGAAAGTTTAGAGGGCATCGAAGCTATCCTCATCGATAAAGAAGGTCACTTAAGCTGTTCTTCAGGAATTCCTACTCTATAGAAATAGATATTTCAATGGAGTTCTAAAATCGTATTATGTAAAAAGAGAAAGGAAATCTCATGTTAAAACTTATTGCTATTGTTGGAACAAATTCAAAACGTTCTACAAACCGCCAATTGCTTCAATACATGCAAAAACACTTTGCTGAAAAAGCTGAAATTGAACTTGTTGAAATCAAGGATATCCCTGTCTTCAATAAACCAGCTGACAAGCAAGTACCTGTTGAAATTCTAGAAATTGCTGCTAAAATTGAAGAGGCAGATGGCGTTATTATCGGTACTCCTGAGTATGACCACTCTATCCCAGCTGTTTTGATGAGCGCTCTTGCTTGGTTGTCTTACGGTATTTACCCACTGTTGAACAAACCAATCATGATTACGGGTGCTTCTTACGGTACGCTTGGTTCATCACGTGCCCAATTACAACTTCGCCAAATCTTGAATGCTCCAGAAATTAAAGCAAGTGTCCTTCCAGATGAATTCTTGCTTTCACATTCTCTTCAAGCCTTCAACCCAAGTGGAGACCTAGTAGATCTTGATGTGATCAAAAAACTGGATGCTACTTTTGACGACTACCGTATCTTTGTAAAAATCACAGAAAAATTGCGCAATGCACAAGAATTACTTCGCAAAGATGCTGAAGACTTTGACTGGGAAAATTTGTAAGATAGGAGACCAAAAAGAATGAAATTTGTTGGACTTGTAGGATCAAACTACGATCAATCATATAACCGTAAGCTCTTGGAATTCATCCGTCGTCACTTCAAACTCAAATTTGAATTAGAAGTCCTCGAAATTGACGAAGTTCCAATGTTTAACCAAGATGAAAAATGGGACGAAAGTTTCCAATTACGTTATTTATATAACAAAATTACTCGTGCTGATGGTGTTATCATCGCTACTCCTGAGCACAACCACACAATCTCAGCTTCCCTAAAATCTGTTCTTGAATGGCTTTCATATGAAGTTCATCCATTTGAAAACAAACCAGTCATGATTGTGGGTGCTTCTTACTATGATCAAGGTACTTCACGTGCCCAAGTTCACCTTCGTAAGATTCTTGACGCTCCAGGTGTCAATGCCTACACACTTCCAGGAAATGAATTCCTTCTTGGTAAAGCTAAAGAAGCTTTTGATGTTAATGGAAATATCACAAATGAAGGAACTATTAATTTCCTTGAAACATGCTTGGACAACTTTGTAAAATACGTGGGAGTCGTTTCAAAATTGAAAAAACCAAAACCAATTGAGCCAGAAGATTTATATTGTACAAATTCAATTGCAACTACCATCCAAGGTGTTGATCCAGATGATCCTGAATGGGTAGAAAAAGCTGCTGAACTTGTTGGAGCTGTTTCTGGAGATACTTACGTTAAATTAGACCACGGTATCTTGACAGTTAACCAAATTGATATGTTCTTGAAGGCAATGCCATTTGAATTGACATTTGCAGATGATAACAATCAATTTTTGTACTTTAATAACGCCCACCAAGACCCAGATACAATGTTTGGTAAACGTGTCCGTGCTCAATCAGGAAATAGATTAGGGACAGTACACGGTACATTGCCAGATTCTAGAATGAAAAATGTTGAATGGGTTGTCGGTGTATTGCGTAACGGAGATCAAGAATATGTCCGTACAATTGTGCCAGGAACACCTGAAGGTGTTATTAATACCCATAATTACCAAGCAATGTACTATCCAGATGGCTCATATGCTGGAATTAATGAGATTATCTTTAATTTCCAACCATGGCTTGATTGGTACCTCAATACAACTGGTCAACGTCTAGTTGGTGGAAATGCTGCAGCTCCTGCTGGAGGACATGGCGGAGCAGATGCCACATCTGGAGCTTCTGATGCAGGTGATGCTGGAGGTCACGGTGGTGGCGCTGACGCTACATCTGGAGCAAGTAACTAATCATTTTAGGAACCATCTTGGTTCCTTTTTTAGCTAAAAAAGACTAGCAGTTTGTGTCTGCTAGTCTTTTGGTTATTATTTTATCTATCCTTGTTAAAAGAAAGAATATTTATTATGAATTTGGGTCATTGAGACTACGACCATGTAAACCTTTTTCACGTTGAACTTGGCGTAGTTTTTCTGGTGTAACATCATTTCCTTCTTCGTCCACAATTTTGATTCCCTCAATATGGTGACGAACAGAGCGACGATAACCTTCGATGTACTCCTCACGTAGTTTAGCTTGTTCCACTTTTTCTTCTGGTGTCAAGCCTTCTGCTTTTTTCTTTTTAGAAAGCTCGTTGATACGATCAATTTTTTTCTGATCCATTTCTTCTCCTTTGTGATAAGATAAAGTCCGTTTATCAAATTTTATTTAGTGTTAATTTGGTTAAAACGTGCAAGTTTAGCTGCTTTTTTAGTTAAATGAGACAAGATAGCCAAGCGATTTTGACGAACAGCCTGATCTTCTGCCATTACCATGGTATTCTCAAAGAAAGCATCAATGACTGGGCTAAGAGCAAAGAGTTGTTTCAATTGCTGACTGGCAGTCTCTGACAAAATGAGTGATTCTACTGCTTCTGCCAAGGCTTTCTCTTCTTCACTCTCAAAGAGAGCTGAATCAACTGTGGCAACTCCTTCTGCTTTCTCAGCCAAGTTAAAGGCTCGAGAAAGTGATTCAACAGATGGTTTGAAGTCATCTTCCTTGCTTGCTTCTACGAGAGCACTTGCTGCTTCCAACATATCCGCCACAACAAAGTTTGATCCTGCAAGAACGGCTTCCTTGATATCTTTTGGAGTAGAACCCATCATCTTATCAACACGAGCCTTGATAAAGTCCATAACTTCAGCTTTATTTTCATAAGTCAAGCTGTCAAATTTCAATGCATAAAGGCTATCAATCAGCTCGTCCATAGCAATGTGCCAACCAAAGGCATCCAAGATACGAACCACACCTTGAGTCGCGCGACGAAGAGCATACGGGTCATTAGAACCTGATGGAATCAAACCAACTGAGAAGAAACTCAAAATCGTATCCAATTTGTCTGCAATAGCTAGAATGGCTCCAACCTTGCTCTCTGGAAGTTCTCCTTCGGCTGATGTAGGCATGTAGTGTTCACGAATAGCAGCTGCCACCACTGGAGTTTCCCCAGCAAGAAGGGCATATTTCTCCCCCATAATTCCTTGGAGCTCGTCAAATTCACCAACCATACCTGTCAACAAGTCAAACTTGTAAATGGCTGCTGCACGAGCAAGGTCAACTGTTTCATCCACTGACAAGCCAGCTTTTTCTGCCAAGAGAATAGCAATCTGACCCGTACGAATCATGTGTTCACGAAGGGAACCAATTTTCTCATGGAAGGTGACATTGTTTAATTTTTCAACAAGGTCTGAAATAACCAATTTTTGGTCTTCACGCCAGAAGAATTCTCCGTCTTCCAAGCGGGCTACCAAGACTTTTTCATTTCCTTTGATGACATTTTCCAAATGCTCTGCATTTCCATTACGAACAGAAATGAAGTTTGGCAAGAGTTTACCATCTTGATCACGGACAACAAAGTAACGTTGGTGTTCTTTCATCGAAGTTACCAAGACTTCTTCTGGAACCTCAAGGTATTTGGCATCAAAACTTCCCATAAAGGCAGTTGGGTATTCAACCAAGTTCAAGACTTCATTAAGCAAATCAGCATCAATTTCGATACGTACACCATGCTCAGCTTCGATTGCCTTGATTTGGTCAACAATCATTTGCTCACGTTCACGTGGATCTGCGATTACAAACTGCTTACGAAGGTCTTCTTCATAGCTCAATGCTGACTGAATTTTGGTTTCTTTCCCCAAGAAACGATGACCACGGCTCACACGATCACCCTTGATATCAAGGAAATCCAAATCAAACTCTTCTTCATCTAAAAGAACAGTTAAAGTGTGAACAGGGCGGATGTATTCAAAGGTGTTGTTAGCCCAGTGCATGCTGACAGGGAAAGTCAAGGACTTCAAGACATCTACAACACCAGGAACAATGGCTTCAACTGCTTGACCAATTTCTTCCTTCGTGACATAGACATATTCTTCACCCTTGATTTCACGGAATTCGATATCTTCAACAGTCAATCCTTTTCCACGAACAAATCCTTGAGCTGCTTTTGTGAAGTTTCCATCACTATCCAAGGCAATTTTCTTTGCTGGCCCCTTAAAATCTTCAGTCAAATCAGACTGTTTATCTGCAAGACCAGTCACACGAACAGCCAAACGACGTGGTGTTGAGAAGGTTTGAATAGCTTCAAAAGACAAGCGATTTTCCTTAAGGAAGGCTTCCATTTTTTCGCCTAGTTGTTTTTCACTTGGTGTGACAACATAGGCTGGTAATTCTTCAAGACCGAGTTCTACTAATAAGTTTTTTGTCATGTTTTTTCTCCGAAAAGTATCTTTTTATTTTCCAGTTTGCCTTATGTGATTGGCACGCAAGCAACCAACTTCGTTGTTTCATTGCTAAAATTGGAGCCAAAAGTCTCCAATTTTGCCTAGTATCCTTAGCTTCACTAAGGATACCTTCATCACTGCGGCACCTGGTTCAGGGCTCACACTGTTCGCCCATTTTCGTAATTTGTCACTCTCTTTATTCTGCGTCTTCTGCTAGGAGTTTAGCTCGTGTTGCTTCATCTAAAAGTGGGTAACCTAGGCGTTTTCGTTCTGCGACAAAGGTTTTGGCTACGACACGGGCCAAGTTACGGATACGAGCGATATAGCCTGCACGCTCTGTTACAGATACTGCACCACGCGCATCAAGCAGGTTAAAGGTGTGTGAACATTTGAGAACATAGTCATAGGCAGGGTGTACCAAGCCTTCTTCCAAGGCACGACCAGCCTCTTTTTCAAACTTATCAAAGTTTTCAAGCAACATTTCTTGGTCCGAAATTTCAAATGAATATTTTGAATGCTCGTACTCAGGCTGGATGAAGATTTCTCCGTATTTTACACCATCAGCCCATTCGATATCATAGACAGAATCCACTTCCTGAATGTAAGAAGCCAAGCGTTCCAAACCATAAGTAACTTCAGCAGTCACAGGACCAGTTGCCAAACCACCAACTTGTTGGAAATAAGTAAACTGAGTGATTTCCATCCCATCAAGCCAAACTTCCCAACCAAGACCAGCTGAACCAGTTGATGGGTTTTCCCAGTTGTCCTCAACGAAACGGATATCATGTTCCAAAGGATTGATTCCCAATTTTTCCAAAGACTCAAGGTAAAGCTCTTGGATATTTGATGGAGAAGGCTTCATAACCACTTGAAATTGGTGGTGTTGGTAAAGACGGTTAGGGTTTTCCCCGTAGCGACCGTCAGCAGGACGACGGGATGGCTCTACATAGGCTGCATTCCATGGCTCAGGTCCGATAGCACGAAGGAAAGTGTAAGGACTCATTGTTCCCGCACCTTTTTCATTATCATAAGCCTGCATAAGCATACAACCTTGGTCATTCCAAAATTGTTGCAAAGTAAGGATGATTTCCTGGAAAGTCAATTTTTTAGACATTGTTTACTCCTTTAGTTTTTATATTTCTTTTTCAATTAATTTCTGCTGAACAAACCAATTTAACAAGGGAAGAGTTTTATCTGTACTTGCCCATAAATGATAAGAATCGAAGACCGCTTGTACACTACCTAGATTTTCTACCAACTTATCTATTGTCAAAAAACTACGCCAGTATTCGTAAAAAATACTTGCATAGTTCTTATTATAAGTCGAAGAACCAAAATCATTCAATGAATGCCAACCATACTTCTTCTGAAAAAGTTCTACAAGAGATTGATTACAAATTTTTTCCGCTTGAAATTCCTCTTCTGTCAAGAAATACTTGCGACTAATATATTCAACCATCCCCTCTTCGAACCATATATAAGAGTCGTAACCATCAAAATCATCTAAAAAATGCTCCGACCAATGAGCTAACTCATGTCCTACAATCTGTAAGAGGAAATTTTCAGATAAAGAATGATAGTGACTTTCTATTGCTTGAGTTTGCTGAGAACACTCGTAGTCCATCAACTGATACAAATACAACTCTTTCCAAACAGCTAAATCAGGCGTCATAACCATTCGTCTATTATTTGTATAGGCTGGAACAGCACTTTCCCTAATAATCTGTGTAGCAGCATTAAAACTTGACCAAATAACGGCTTGCGGTAAATCACAGACTGCAAGTTCATTCTTTAAAAAAGATTGATAATCTTTCAACTTTTCAGTATTTCTTACTACAAAATCACGAAATGTAGCTAGTTGACTATCGTCTTTTACAAGATAAAGGTTTTCCACGTCTCTCCTTTCTTTCACATAATAGACTGAATAAGCGAAAGAACCGCGTCCGACAATCCTAGGTTGATTTAACCTAGGGGCGTCAAAAACGCGGTTCCACCCTAATTTATTACTTCATTGTTTTTGAAAATACTACAGAAAGCGCCAGCTCTTTATTTTGTCCTACTTGGCTCCCACTATCCCAAGCTCGCTTGAAGAACGCCATAAGACTTTCTTTCCTGCTGACTATTATATCAGAATTGCAACATACTGTAAATCAAAAACTATAGAAAGATGTATTGTATTCTCTACTCACTTTTTGAAAAAGTTGCAAGTCCAATAACTGACAATAAGAGAGAAATTCCTGAAATACTTAGAATAATAGAAATCATGTTATTCTCACCAGTGGCTGGTAATTGTTTTCCTTCTTTGTTGACTGTAGCTAAAAGCACTTGTTGACCACTTCCAGCTAGTGTTTTATTCTCATGCTTAGCTTCTATATTGGAATGATGTATTACAATTGATGTAGCTTTCTCAATTTTATCATTGCTAATTGAAGACTTAATAGTTGAGACTTGTCTATTGTGACTTACTAATTTAACAGGTTGCACTTGAGAAACTGGTTTGGTTGGAATAACTGGATTAAGCGTTACAACTGGTTTAGCTGGAGTAACTGGCTTAACCGTTACAACTGGTTTAGTTGGAGTAACTAGCTTAATCGTTACAACTGGCTTAGTTGGATTAGCTGGTTTAACCGTTACAACTGGTTTAGCTGGATTAACTGGCTTAATCATTACAACTGGTTTAGTTGGAATAACTGGCTTAACCTTTACAACTGGTTTGGTTGGATTAGCTGGTTTAATCGTTACAACTGGTTTAGCTGGATTAACTGGCTTAATCGTTATGACCGGTTTAGTTGGATTAGCTGGTTTAATCGTTACAACCGGTTTAGCTGGAATCTCTACTTTATTAGCCTTCAGTTTTACAGCCGTTTCTTTTAGAGCATTGATTACTTCATTAATTTCTTCTTGACTAGATTCTGCATTTTCCAAAAGTAACTTAGCTTTGTTGAAAATAAGATTATATGCATCTTTCTCCTCTTTACCAGCTGTCAAAAATCTTGGATCTTTGTCTTGGAACTTC
Source organism: Streptococcus mitis (assembly GCF_946190155.1). GTDB lineage: Bacteria > Bacillota > Bacilli > Lactobacillales > Streptococcaceae > Streptococcus > Streptococcus mitis_CL. The sequence continues at coordinate 84,668 of NZ_CAMHZL010000002.1, read as the reverse complement.
ACTTCATCCACGATAACATTTTTTAGGCTCATGAAATCTGTTTCTTTCCCATTCAGCTGGTCTTGTGCTTTCAAGAAAGCGGTCAATAGACGGTCGATTTCATCTTGAGTTATCAAATCTTTTGTAATTAATAATGCCAAGAGTTTAAATTCACGATCATATTGACCTTTGAGTTCTTGATCAGAATTTATATATTTACCTTTTTTAACTGTCTCAGCATATGCTTTAATGGCATTCTTCAATGATGTGATATCAGATTCCTTACCATCCAATGTTTGCATAGCAGACTCTAAAGCCTTAACAATTTGGTCAATTTTATCTTGGTTAAGTTTACTTCCCAATGCTAGTTGCGCATCTTTGACACTTTGATCAAAAATCTCTTTTAACTTCTGTTTTGTATTATAATATCTCGGAGTTTTAACTACTTCCATTTGTTTATTTAAAGCTGCAATCAGAGCTAACTTAGAAACGACTGAAAGTGACAAAACATTATTTTTACCAAACAGGACTTTAAATGGTTGAAGATTATCAAGTAATTCATAACCGTTTGATAGATTTACAAGAACTTTATATTCACCAGTAACTACTTTCTTACCATAAGAATGTTTACCATATGTTTCAGCTGGCAAGACTTGACTCTGACCGTCTTCACCTACTAAAGTAATCGTTGTAGTTCCAGGAACAGCTTGATTAAAGCCAACCGTTACTGGGGCATATTTCATTTTGTTAGCCAAGAAGGTAATAGTTTGAAAACTGTTTTCTTTCGTTAAATCAAATTCCTTAGATAGAGCACTCACAAATTTCAACTCTGTACGGTCATAGCTAAAAATTTCTGCAACATAATGCCCAAATTTCAAGAAATTAATATCTTTTGACTTGTCAACAGTTACATATTGACCTTCGCTATTTTTAATGCGATAAACATAAGTTGTATCAATCTCATCCTTGGTTTTATTGTTTAGTATAGCAATTTTTACACGACCACTATTTTCTTCACCTACAAGATCTTTGAGAGATATAAAATCTACATTTCCCGCAAAGTCTTCTACATAATAGAAGATTTTCGATTTATCAACGTTCTTAGGAAGTGTATAACTACCATCTTCATTTTGTTTGATAATTTGATACTGTTCGATTTCTGAATCTGTCGCCTCTCTATTTTCAGAAGGACGAATATAAAAGACTTTTTCTAGAAGAATTCCGCCATTTCCTACATCCTGAGGTTTACGAGCTATAAATTGTTCTTGATCTTTTTGAGAACGAATATATCCCGAAGTAATCAGAGGTTTTTGTGTATCGATTTGAATTTTAAATGTTGTATATTGTTCCTCAGCTCCAGGGACATCTGGCTTATAACTAATAACATAGTCATAAATTCCATCAGAAACTCGATTTCCATTAGAATCCTGTCCTCCCCAAGCTGTTTTATCTACAATGTAACTTCTTGGATTTCTAGTATCGCCATCAAAATAATTTTTTACAAGGTCTGTTGGACGACTTTGCCAAATAGGATGACTGTGTGTTGTATCCGAAGAATCATAAACCGTCGCACGAAGATTTACCAAATTTCTATAGACAAGAGTTTTAAATTTAACAGAATCTTTATTACCATCCTCATTTGGCGAGATAGCAAGGCGGATGTTCCCCTTTTCATCTAATTGTAGATGGTATTTTCCTTCAGCATCTTGTTTCACTCCGAGTACAGTCACTCGATTTCCTTGACGCTCTGCTTTTAAAACATTTACATCATTTTCAGAGCTTGTTAAATAAGTTGCATCGTCTGAAGGTGAAATTCCTGGATTATCTTTATCAATTTCAGAGTAAAATCCACTGTTTCCTTCCTTAATCAATTGATAAATTGGTTTTTCAATTGCAGGTAGATTTTGGAATTCTCCCTTAAATCCCATAAATGGTAAACCAATAACAGAACCATCATCTGCAGGATTGACAAATCTAACAAATCCTTCTAGAAAATATCCATTTGGCATTATTTTGCTAAGTTCTTCAGTAAACTTACTTGTATCTACACTAACTGTTACTGTCTTCGTACTATGAGCTTTCACAGTTACTTCAGGCCAGACTGTTTCAGTTAGTTTTCGTGGACGGAGAGTGAATTTCCCTTCTTCAACTTCATCAGTATTTGTATTTACAATCATCTTCAATGTTCGGTCTTTATCCGAAATATTATGAATTGTAACTTCAAAGGTAAATTTATCACCAACATTGCCAAGAGTAACACTTGGATAGTTATTTGCACCTGTTACAAATAGATCTGTGCTTGTTGCAGCCATCGTATCAACTGCACCAGCACCTTGCTGACGTGGAGAAGTATAGGCTCCAGTCTGTTTATTAAAATGTGGTTTTGCAGTAGACATAATTAAAGCTTTTACAATCTCTGAAATTTGACTAGCTGATAATTCAGGATGTTTCTTTGCTAAATATTCTTTGACTAATGCTGCGACACCAGCTACATGAGGAGCCGCCATACTTGTTCCACTGATACTTCCATAGCTATTATCGTTAAATGATGAATAGATATTTCCACCAGGTGCAGTAACATCTGGTTTCAATTGTCCATCTGTTGTAACTCCCCAACTTGAAAAATCTGATAATTGGTCTGCAACATCTGATTTACGATTATCCATCTTGTGATTAAAGACAATTTTATACTGACCAGACTTAAGAATTTCACCATAATGTTTTGAAATAAAGACAGATGGGATTTTCTTAGCATCACCTGTAACAGACATACTAACATTTGCACCTTCAACGTTGTTATAAATTAAAACTCCAGCTGCACCATGTTGAAGAGCATTTTTAATCTTATCAGAAAAATTAATTTTACCACGTTGAATCAGTGCTAACTTGCCTCTTACATCAATATTAGCAAAATCTTCTTCACGACCAATACCCGCTGCTACATATTCGTATTCTTTCCCGTTTTCAAAATCTTTTTCTGTTTCAGGTCTATTAAAATCAAACTTACCATAATCAAGGGTAGCGTCATTTTCTAAACCTTTTACTTCAAAGACTTCAGTAGTTAGAATTTTATTATTAATAGAAGCAACAGAAATTGAATCTTCCACTGTAGAGGGATTTCCGACAAGACCATAATCAGGATTTGCTGCCAATGGTTGTGAAAAACCTCTACCGAAAGTATTACTATTACCTGCAGCGATAACAACAGATACTCCTTTAGCGCGTGCTCTTTTTACTGCATCAATGATATCTGAACCAGCATCTACCGTTGAACCCGCACCTGCACCCAAACTCATATTGATCACATCTGCACCTAATGCAACAGCATCATCAATAGCTTTTACATAAAGGGCAGAGGCTGTAGTTTTATCTCTGTCTGAAAAAACTCTCATAAACATAATTTGAGCTTCTGGCGCCACCCCGTAAACCTTCTCAGAATTCGGTGCTTTATTAACAGGATTTCCAGCTACAATTCCAGTAACGTGCATTCCATGAGACTCTTTTTCAGCCTCTTTTATATTATCAGTTCCATCAAAGTAATCATAAGCATATACTACTTTGTCACTGTACCATTTCCCATAGTCAATACCAGCAGCCTTTTTAGCTTTTTCGATATCATCCTGATTTTTAAATTTCGCCTTTGACGGATCAGAAATACGCAAAACCTCATGATTCAAATCAAGACCTGAATCTATAACAGCAACTACAGTTCCTTGTCCTTTATGTCCTGCTTCCCAGGTTTTAGGGACAGTAATAATTTCATTACTGGAGATACTGTTCGGCTTTTCTTTATGTCCACCTTGAGATAACGACTGTGATTGTATGCTTTCTGAAGAAGAATTACTTTTCACTGCTGATTCTTCCTTCTTCTCTTCACTTTTTATAGCAGTCGTTTCTTTCTGTGTGGTTAAATCCTTGTCTGACTTATTATCTCTATACTCGATAGAATCATCTTGTTTTAATGACTCTATCACTTCTGTTTTTTCTTTCGAAGAAGAATTTAGAGCATTCTTGTCAGCCGTGACTGGTGATGCAAGCTTATTTGAATCATCTAATTTATTAGTCGTTACAGTACGTGTAACTTGATTGGATGTTTCAAATTTTCCCTCATCGGCACTAACCTGTGCGAAAGCAAATCCGAAAGCAAAGACCGTTAGCAGAAAAATTGTTGCTATTTGGTACTTGTTATGGCAAAAATCTTTGCAATCTCCCATAAAATCACTCCTTTTTATTTAAAATTAAAAGTATTATATACCAAATTATCTGAAAATTCTATCAAAATATTATTTTGTAACAAAATTGTAATATTAACCAATCCTATCATGAGATTTAAACATAAAAAAATTTAGCCTCGATTAATACAAGACTAAATTTATTTATTGAAAAATTACTTACGATTTAATTAGTTATTCAGCAAAAGTCTTTACTGATCACGGTCATAGAATAGTTCATGTGCTTTTAATCGTGAATTAAGCATTTCAGGAACTGTGACAAAGTGATATCCTTGCTCTTTTAGATAATCTATAATCTTTGGTAAAGCATTGACTGTTTCAGCATGGATATCATGCATTAAGATAATCGAACCATTACGAACTTGACGTTGAATCTCTGTCAAAATTGCTGCTTCATTCTTACTCTTCCAATCCAGACTATCCACATCCCACATAATAAAACTCAAATCAAGGCTATTTCGAATGTCGTCTGTAATGGCTCCATAAGGCGGACGCATAAGTTTGGAACTAGAACCCAACACTTTAGTTAGCGCATCCTCAGTATCAGTAATCTGTTTTTTAGCTTCGTCAAGTGAAAGTTTTGAAAGCACTGGATGACTCCAACTATGGTTTCCAATAACATGGCCATCCGATTTCATGCGTTTCAAAATCTCTTCATTTCCAGAAACATTCTTACCTAAAACAAAGAAAGTTGCCTTGATACCATACTTAGAAAGTGTATCTAATGCTTGATTTGTCGTTGCAGGATTTGGTCCATCATCAAAAGTTAGAGCTACCACTTTTTGGTTTTTCTTTTCATAATAAGCCTTATAAAGTTCGGCATCCTTGTCTAATAAATAAGAGGATTGTACTACATCAAAGAAACTAGATACTGGTAAGGCAATATCATCTAGATTTTCAACTGACTGACTTGGATAAAGGATAATCTGACTATCCTTGTAATCAAAATTCCATGCAGACAAGTCTTGATCAGAGAAGCCTTTAACAACTTGATCAATCTTTTCTTGCTCCAATTTCTTATCCTGTAAGAAAGAGGTGATTTCTTTTAACAACTGCTCTTTGGCTTTACTAGGATCTGAAAATAATTGATCAAGTGTATAAGGTTTACCATCTTCTGTCAAATGGACTTTTGCCAGACTAGTTTTTTCAGTCTCTTCAACTTTTGACGAAGTTAAATCATAGACTTGTTTCATCACACTTCGGTTAACAATCCCTTTTAAAGTCGAATCCTGTTTCTCAGTATAATAAAAAACTAGATTTTCCTTGTCTTCCAGATTTTCCTTAATATCCTGTGTCATGATTTCTTTTACAGATGAAATCACTTGCTCCCCTTGGAGAGGATAATAGGCAATTACTTCGGCTTGTCCCTTACGAAAATGATCTTTCTGATTTCCCTCACTCAATTGATCATCTTTCTCTTTTTTGAGCGTTTCAATCCTTTGTTCAAAACTTTGCTTTGTATATATTTTGTATCCAATCATTGAACCAAGGACACAAATACTTACTGAAAAGATAGCTACTAGGGCTATTAAACCGATTCTCTTTTTATCGTGCTCAACACGATTTGCTCTACTTTTATCCATAGAAATATCATATCAAATTCAGGCTATAATTTCAATGAGAAATAAGTACTATTACTCGTTTTGAACAAAAAAATAGGCTCCATAATATCTATAGGGGGATTTACCCACTACAAATATTTTAGAGCCTTTTATTATGTTAGAAACGAATCGTCTCACGTGTTTTTTCGTATGAAGTGACAAAACGGTTGGTTACACCTGGTTCTGCAACTTCCAAAGCTTGCGAAATCTTATCAAATGAAGCATGATAATCAAATTCTTTTTCAAAAATTTCTAATGATTCATTAAAAGCTTCTTGAATTCGTTCATCAAATGAGCGGTAACGGTTCGAATACTGTAGCAATTGTTCTGTCAATGTTGCATATTGAACAATATTATAGGTTTCTTCTTCAAGTGCTTCCATATCATTGGTTGTAATTTCAAGCATACGGTTCACAGCTTCGATATTGACCCGAGCTTCTTCTAGTTCAGCCATCAACTCTTCAGTATGGTTACTTGCTGTAAAGAACAACTGTAAGAAATTCTGAGGAATACCTGGAAGATTGCGTTTTTCCATATATCTCTTAATCGTGTGAAGACGATTAACATAAACATTTGCCTTCTGGCGAGCATTGATATCATCTTTTTCAATCTGAGCAAGGCGTTGACTAACCGCAACTTGTTCATCTTCAATTTCCTTCAAAGTCGCTTGTAAGTTTTCCAAACGATCTTCAAGGAATGAATAAGGTTCAGAATGTTCCTCTTGTTCAGAAGTTAATTCCAATACAGATTCTTCTAAAGATTCTAACTCAGCTTGTAATCTATGAACATGACTAACATCCGTTTCAGATAGTAGGTAATTGTTACTCAATCGTTGAATATCTTCCACTAAAACAGCATTACTATCTTTCATGTGTTTCAAATATGTAGGAAGGGTTGCAACTAAGCCTTCTACTACTTTTTGAGCAGCAATTTCTCGTGTAAAGATATCATAGAGTGTATTGATTTCTTCTTGAACTTGAGTATTTTCATACTCAGCATTATCCAACTCTAATTGTGCAATATTTTCGTGGTTTTTCTTCAAAGCTTCATAAAGCAATTGGAAGCGAGATTCAATATCCGTTTCAGCAAAATGATAATTAGCATCTAAAAGTTTACGGTAACCGTCTTCCAAATCTTCCAATTGATCAGGTAGCTCTTTAGATAATGTTTTTACAATTGCTGGCAGGCGATCTACTATGTGACTCAAAGCCAAGATATGATTTTCAGCATTATCCAAAATCACAGCAGCTTCTACTGGGTCACCTGAAGTGTTCAAAGTAACAAACTGAGAAAACTCTGATTGGATATTTTCCAATTGTTTTTCGATTTCAGATAAACCTTGGCCATATTCTTCAGAATGATCAGCCACTCGGTGTTGCAACTCTTCAAACAAGTCCAAAGTATGAAGAACACGTCCACTATTTTTAGACTCTTGTTTCTCCAAATCTGCCAAAGCATTGCGAATTGCCGCAATATCTTCTTCAATCAAGGTAATTTGACTCTCGATTTGGTCTATTTGATGACTGGCCTTGAAAAAACGGAATGAGTTGTTATAGCCTTCTGCCTCAAAAAGATTATTTTCGATATCTGCAAAAGAGTTAAGAGATAGGTCAACCCATTTTTGGTTCCACTCACGGAAAGTCACTTGACTTTGTCCAATCAAGTGCATGTTTTTTACAGCTTCAACTTCATCGTTTACTGGAAGATTGTACAGCTCTTCTTTTTTCTCTTCTAAAATTGCTAATTTACTTTCATTGCGTTTCCGTACATAAATTGCTATAGCATATGAAATCAGCAATATAATTGCAATTGCAATTATAAGATATACTACTAGACTACCAGACATATTAAACTCCTTTTTTACTTGAAACAATCGTAATGATTATATCATATTTTTTAGACCAAGGGAACTACTTCTCCCGATTTTTTAGACATCAAGTGTACTATAGACGGCATTTTCTTCGATAAATTCACGACGAGGCTCTACTCGATCTCCCATCAACATATCAAAGATTTTATCTGCTTCAGCCGCATCATCCACAGAAACTCTAGCCATTAAGCGGTGTTCTGGATCCATGGTTGTTTCCCATAATTGATGGTCATCCATTTCACCTAACCCCTTATAACGCTGAATAGTTGGTTTAGCACGGCCTTCACTGTGACGAGCTAAGGCTTCTTGGAGTTTGATTTCTTGGTCTGCTCCTGGCTGGATATATTCTTTAATCTCACTTCCAACTTTGACACCATAGATTGGTGGTTGAGCGATATAAACATAACCAGCTTCTAGGATTGGTTTCATATAACGATAAATCAAGGTTAAAAGAAGGGTACGAATGTGGGCTCCATCGACATCGGCATCGGTCATCAAAACAAGTTTTTGGTAACGAGCTTTTGAAACATCAAATTCTGCACCAAATCCTGTTCCCATCGCTGTGAAAAGACTACGAATTTCTTCGTTAGCTAGAATCTTATCCATACTTGCCTTTTCAACGTTCAAAATCTTACCGCGGATTGGAAGAATTGCCTGAAATTCACGGTTACGACCAGATTTGGCTGACCCACCAGCTGAGTCTCCTTCGACGATGAAGAGTTCTGTTTCAGCAGGATTGTTAGAAGAGCAGTCTGCTAGTTTACCTGGAAGGTTGGAAATTTCCAAACCAGATTTTTTACGAGTGACTTCACGCGCACGCTTGGCAGCCACACGAGCCTTAGCAGCCAGAATTCCTTTTTCTACAATGCGTTTTGCAATTTGAGGATTCTCCATAAGGAAATCAGAGAAGGCATCACTGAAGAGGCGATTGGTAATCTTGACCACTTCGCTATTTCCCAATTTGGTCTTGGTTTGTCCTTCAAACTGTGGATTTGGGTGTTTAACTGAGATAACTGCAGTTAATCCTTCGCGGACATCTTCCCCTGTTAAGTTGTCTTCATTGTCTTTCAGTAACTTATTCTTACGAGCATAATCATTGATAACACGTGTCAAGGCTGTACGGAAACCTTGTTCATGCGTTCCACCTTCATGGGTATGAATATTATTGGCGAAACTCATGACATTTTCATGGTAACCTGTTGTGTACTGCATGGCTACTTCAACTGTGATATCATCCATCTCACCATCTGTGTAGATTGGTGTATCAAAGATTACATCCTTATTCTCATTGATATATTCAACGTAACTAGCAATCCCACCTTCATAGTGGTAATGCTTAGTTTGTTCTAACCCCTCACGCTTATCTGTAATGGAGATTTGAAGACCACGATTTAGAAAGGCTAATTCTTGAATACGTTTATTTAATTTATCAAAGTCAAAAGTGGTTGTTTCAGTGAAAATTTCTGGGTCTGGTGTAAAATGAACCGTTGTTCCAGTTTTATCCGTATCTCCAACCACCTCAAGATCAGCAACAACATGACCACGACGGTATTCTTGATAATGAATCTTACCGTTTTTGTGGACATGAACGTCTAATTGAGTGGAAAGGGCATTAACTACTGAAGACCCCACTCCGTGAAGACCACCTGAAACCTTGTATCCTCCACCGCCAAACTTTCCTCCAGCGTGAAGGACAGTAAAGACAGTCTCAACGGCAGGTCGGCCTGTTTTTTCCTGAATATCGACGGGGATACCACGCCCATCATCAACAACAGTAATCGAATCATCTGGCTCAATAAAGACTTGAATATGGCTAGCAAATCCTGCCAAGGCCTCATCAATTGAGTTATCAACAATTTCCCAGACTAGATGGTGAAGACCTTCTTTTGAAGTTGACCCGATATACATCCCTGGACGCATACGAACAGCCTCTAAGCCCTCTAAAACTTGAATTTGACTGGCATCATAATCTTGTGCCTGCAGATTTTTAATTTCTTCTGTCATCTTATTCCTTTTTCTTACATGTCTAATACTTGTCTTAAATTCACGATACTGGTAAACAAGTGGGTAGCTAGTCCTGCAGCTTGACCTGCTTCGATATCAATCGGTCGATCACCAATTACAAGACCAGAGTTAATTTGATACTTTTCTCTTAAATAAATCATGGACTCAGGATCTGGTTTTCTCTTAAAGCCTGAGTTAGAAGTCACCACTTCTGTAAAATAAGCTGCTATAGAGGTTTTTTCTAAAATTTCCAAGACCTGATCATTACGGTGAGAGACCAAAAAATGACGGCCATCTTGATTTGAAATGTCTTCCAATAAACCAGAAACCCCATCAAATAAAATCGGATGTTCTAGCTCTCTGGCTTCATTTTGCTTGTACTTTTCTAAAAAATTCTCTAAGTTGGGAGCGAATGTCTCAATCGCAAAATCAGTAGAAACCTTTAAAGCCTGATAGACACTGTCATGGTCTTGTGTGATGCCATACAATGCCAATGTTTCAACAAATGCAGCTGTTGAAGTTTCGTAATTATCTAGTAAAGTTCCACCTAAATCCCAGATGTAATCGTGATATTTCATACCCTTCATTATAGCATTTTTTTATGAAAAAAGCGATGATTTCCCTGAGTTTTCCACATAAAAAATGCTCTATGATATTTATATAGGATAAATTTCTTATAGATATTATGAAACCTATTTTCTTGTAGAAAAAAGCCCCATATAATCTATAATGAAAAGCAACCAAACCATCATTAGAGAGAATCATATGGAACAATTATATTTTAACACAAAACTACTTTATATTAAAAATCCTAATATCCAATTTATGGATGTTATTAATAAGGGGGGTAACTTCTCAAAGTAAGTTCCACTTGACTGGTATTGAGCCTAGCTTTTCACTAATCTTCTCTTGAAAGTTTAAAACTGATTACAAACAGCTCAGCAAAGCTAACTTATAAAACCTTACTCAAGAAGTCCTTAGTTCGTTGTTCTTGGGTTTGTTCAAAAATCTCTTCAGGTGTTCCATCTTCAACAACCACACCGTCTGCCATAAAGATGACACGGTCTGCCACCTCACGGGCAAATCCCATTTCATGAGTTACGATAACCATGGTCATTCCTGACTTGGCTAGGTCTTGCATAACCGCCAGCACCTCACCTACCATTTCAGGGTCCAGGGCTGAAGTTGGCTCGTCAAAGAGCAAAACATCAGGTTCCATAGCTAAACCACGTGCAATAGCAATCCGTTGTTGCTGCCCACCTGACAAACTCTGTGGATAAGCAGTTGCCTTATCTGGTAAACCAACTTTTTCCAAAAGTTCCTGAGCTCTCTTCTCAGCAACTTCCTTACTTTCACCTTTGGTCTTGATAGGAGACAAGGTGATATTTTCCATCACAGTCATATTAGGAAAGAGATTAAATTGTTGGAAAACCATGCCCATCTTCTCACGCATGGCAAAGAGGTCATTCTTCTTGTCCGTAATATCGACTCCCTCAAAGATAACCTTCCCCTTGGTCGCTTCTTCCAACAAATTCATAGAGCGAAGCAAGGTAGATTTCCCACTCCCTGAAGGACCGATGATCACGACAACTTCTCCTCTTTTAATCTCGAGGTTGATGCCCTTCAATACTTCATTCTTTCCAAAGGATTTATGTAAATTTTCAATTTTTATCAAGGTTTCTGTCATTATTTCTTATCTCCTTGTCCCATACGTTTTTCAAAAGCTTTCAAGGCCACTGTCAAAATAGAAGTCATAATTAAGTAGTAAAATGCAGCAAATAAAAGTGGTGTTAAAGGTAGATAGGTTGTTGTGGAAACTGTTGTAGCCCCATTCCACAGCTCCATGACACCGATAGCTGATAAGAGGGAACTATCCTTGATAATCGTGATAAATTCGTTCCCCAATGCTGGCAAGATATTTTTGATAGCTTGTGGCAAAATCACATAGCGCATCGCGTTTTTAGGACGAATCCCTAAAGAATAAGCCGCCTCTAACTGCCCCTTAGGAACCGCATTGATTCCGGCCCGAACAGTCTCAGAAACATAGGCACCACTGTTCATAGAGATAATCAAAATCCCTGGAATCAGACGAGAAAGATCAACACCCAAAATCCCAACCTGAATAGTCGGAGCATTGATATGCATAAGAGCAAAGGCAATCATAATCTGAACCATCATCGGTGTCCCACGGAAAATCCAGACGTACAAGTTGGCGAGCCAGACAAGCGGTTTAAACTTTGAACGTTGCCCAAAAGCCAAGACAACACCCAAAATAGTTCCCAAAAAGACAACACAGATAGAAATGAGAACCGTCACGACAGCCCCATAGTTAAAATAAGGTAAATACTTAGGTAAAAAAGAAAAATTCATAGTCACACTGCTTTCTAAAATAGAATACTGTATGATTATAACATGCATTGTATTAAAATTCAAACTTTTTATCCGATTTATTCAAAAAATCTTTAAGCTGGTAGAATTAGCGAGAAATCTTAGTTTTTTTCTAGTCAAGTTGGCTTCCTTTATGGTAAAATAGTAATGATAAGAAATGAAGGAGAATCAAAATGGAATCACATTTGGTTAGAATCATCAACCGCCTTGAAGCAATGGCAAAAGATGGCGGAAATTTAAAACGTAATTTTGAACGCGAAGGAGTTGTTGTTGCAGAAGTTGCATACAGCCACGACGAAGAAAACGGCTCAATCTTCACCCTTCGTGATGTAGAAGCTCGCGAAACTTATACGTTTGACAGCATTGACTTGATTGCAATGGAGATTTACGAACTCCTTTACTAATACAAAACAAGCTGGGATTACACCCTGCATGTCTAACCAAAATCCTTTTTGTCTCACAAATAGGATTTTTTTATAGTCTAAATTCACAAAGATTTTCATTGTAACAACTTCTCAAAACTTCAATCTTTTTACTTGCTTTACACCTCAATCCTGTTATAATGAGAGTATAGAAATTTGACTATTTTTGACCTTTAGATAGGTCAGGCTAAAGAAAGAAATGAGGTAGATGTATGCTTTGTCAAAACTGTAAAATCAACGACTCAACAATTCATCTTTATACCAATCTCAATGGAAAGCAAAAACAAATTGACCTCTGTCAAAACTGCTATAAGATTATCAAAACAGATCCTAACAATAGCCTCTTTAAAGGTATGACAGATCTGAACAATCGTGACTTTGATCCTTTTGGTGATTTCTTCAATGACTTAAACAATTTTAGACCTTCTAACAACACTCCACCGACTCCTCCAACCCAATCAGGTGGAGGTTACGGTGGAAATGGCGGTTATGGTTCTCAAAATCGTGGATCTGCTCAAACTCCGCCACCTAGCCAAGAAAAAGGCCTGCTGGAAGAATTTGGTATCAACGTAACTGAAATTGCCCGTCGTGGTGATATTGACCCCGTTATTGGACGCGACGATGAGATTATCCGTGTCATCGAAATTCTCAATCGTAGAACCAAGAATAATCCTGTCCTTATCGGTGAACCAGGTGTCGGAAAAACAGCCGTTGTCGAAGGTCTAGCTCAAAAGATCGTTGATGGTGATGTTCCGCATAAACTCCAAGGCAAACAAGTCATCCGTCTGGATGTGGTTAGCCTGGTTCAAGGAACTGGGATTCGTGGGCAATTTGAAGAACGCATGCAAAAACTCATGGAAGAAATTCGCAAACGTGAGGACATCATCCTCTTTATCGATGAAATCCATGAAATAGTCGGTGCGGGTTCTGCGGGCGATGGCAATATGGATGCAGGGAATATCCTCAAGCCCGCCCTTGCTCGTGGAGAATTGCAATTGGTTGGTGCTACTACCCTCAATGAATACCGTATCATTGAAAAGGATGCAGCCCTAGAGCGTCGTATGCAACCTGTCAAAGTCGATGAACCAACCGTGGAAGAAACAATCACTATCCTCAAAGGGATTCAAAAGAAATACGAAGACTACCACCACGTTCAGTATACCGATGCTGCAATTGAAGCAGCTGCAACTCTTTCCAATCGCTACATCCAAGATCGCTTCTTGCCTGACAAGGCCATTGACCTCCTAGATGAAGCTGGTTCTAAGATGAACTTGACCTTGAATTTTGTGGATCCTAAAGTAATCGATCAGCGCTTGATTGAGGCTGAAAATCTTAAATCTCAAGCTACACGAGAGGAAGATTTTGAGAAGGCCGCCTACTTCCGCGATCAGATTGCCAAGTATAAGGAAATGCAAAAGAAAAAGGTCACAGACCAGGATACTCCTATCATCAGTGAGAAAACCATTGAGCACATTATCGAGCAGAAAACCAATATCCCTGTTGGCGATTTGAAAGAGAAAGAACAATCTCAACTCATCCATCTAGCCGAAGATCTCAAGTCTCATGTTATTGGACAAGATGATGCTGTCGATAAGATTGCCAAGGCTATTCGCCGGAATCGTGTCGGTCTCGGTACCCCTAACCGCCCAATCGGAAGCTTCCTCTTTGTCGGACCAACTGGGGTCGGTAAGACAGAACTTTCCAAACAATTAGCTATCGAACTCTTTGGTTCTGCTGATAGCATGATTCGCTTTGACATGAGCGAATACATGGAAAAACACAGCGTGGCGAAATTAGTCGGTGCCCCTCCAGGTTATGTTGGCTACGATGAGGCTGGGCAATTAACTGAAAAAGTTCGCCGCAATCCCTACTCACTTATCCTCTTGGATGAAGTGGAAAAAGCCCATCCAGATGTCATGCATATGTTCCTCCAGGTCTTGGACGATGGTCGTTTGACAGATGGGCAAGGACGCACAGTTAGCTTCAAGGATGCCATCATCATCATGACTTCAAATGCAGGGACAGGTAAGGCCGAAGCCAGCGTTGGATTTGGGGCAGCTCGCGAAGGACGTACCAACTCTGTTCTTGGTGAACTCGGTAACTTCTTTAGCCCAGAGTTTATGAACCGTTTTGATGGTATTATCGAATTTAAGGCTCTCAGCAAAGATAATCTCCTTCAAATTGTCGAGCTTATGCTTGCAGATGTTAACAAACGTCTTTCTAGCAACAACATTCATTTGGATGTAACCGACAAGGTCAAGGAAAAATTGGTTGACCTTGGTTATGATCCAAAAATGGGAGCACGCCCACTTCGTCGTACTATTCAAGACTATATTGAGGACGCAATCACTGACTACTACCTTGAAAATCCAAGTGAAAAAGACCTAAAGGCAGTTATGACCAGCAAAGGCAAGATTCAAATCAAGTCTGCCAAAAAAGCTGAAGTGAAAACTTCTGAAACAGAAAAATAAATACTATATAAAAGAAGTAGAAAATGAAAATTTTCTGCTCCTTTTTACTAAAATAACTATAAGTTCTTGACAGCTTGCTCTTTGTCTATTATGATAATAATAAAGATACTAGATAATGAGGAAAATTCAATGGCAACCCCAACTTTCGGAGAAAAAAAAGCGAATACAGACTATGTTGCTCGTTATGGAGTGTATGCAGTTATCCCTGATGCTGAGGGAAAACAAATTGTTCTTGTTCAAGCACCTAATGGTGCTTGGTTCCTACCAGGTGGTGAAATTGAAGTAGGTGAAAACCATCAAGAAGCCCTAAAGCGTGAATTGATTGAAGAGCTCGGCTTCACAGCTGAAATTGGTACCTATTACGGACAAGCTGACGAATATTTCTACTCTCGTCATCGTGACACCTACTACTACAATCCTGCCTACCTCTATGAAGCGACTTCTTTCAAAGAAGTGCAAAAGCCACTAGAAGACTTTAATCATATTGCCTGGTTCCCTATTGACGAGGCTATTGAAAATCTCAAACGTGGTAGCCATAAATGGGCTATTGAATCTTGGAAAAAACAGCATAAGATTGACTAAATCCAGCTACTTTATTCAAAAAGTGCTATAATAGAATTAGAAAATCGGAGGAAATGTTATGAAGCTAATCAATACGACAAACTCACACTCGCAACTTGTAAAAAGCCAGCTAGAAAGTACAGATGCAACCCTTGTTGAGGTTTATTCTGCAGGGAATACCGATGTTATTTTTACCCAAGCTCCGCTTCACTATGAAATCCTCATCTCAAACAAACACCGCGCTATTCGCGAACCTGAAATCGAAGCGATTCAAGAATTTTTCTTGAAACGTAAAATTGATAAGGACTCTATTGATGAGGCCAATATCAAAACCCTCTATTCAGAAAAATTAATTGGAATTTCGATTCCAACCAAATAAAATCTTGGAGAGATTAGAAAGTGCTTTAAACCTTATGGAACAAAATTAGGTTTATTTAGCTTTTTAAATCATCTCCAATTTTTTATCTTGAAATCTTATCATACAAGATTTTATAGATAATTAAGGAGACAAACATGGGAAACATGATATATCGAGAGGCAAGAATTGAAGAAAGCGAAAAAATTGGAAAATTATTAGCCAATTCCTTTCTTGACTATCCCTTTTTAACGATTATAACTGATGATTTGAAGAAACCTGACTCCTATCCTGCTTTTGTAGAAACATTGCAAATTCTGCTTACTAGAGTCTATATTAAGAAGGGAAACTGTTTAATTGCGGAACAGGATGAAGAATTACTTGCAGTTGCCCTTTTACAACAAAAAGATTTCTGTATACTATCCTATCTACGAAATGGTGGAACAAACATTTTTCGCTACATTCGACCACAAAATCTCCTTAAATACTTTGACTTTGTAAAACGTTCCAAAAAGCATTTAGAAGAATCTGGAGAGTTTGATTGGTATTTGATGGCCTTAGCTGTCAATACAGCAAGTAAGGGGCGGGGAATAGGCAGTACTTTTCTGACACAAGGGGTTGAACCCTATGTTAAATCAAAAGGCTGTAAACACTTGGGACTCATAACTAGTACAGCTAGAAATACCTCATTCTACAAAAAAAACGATTATGTATTACTGGACCATATGGACTTAAAATACGGATCAAAATCAATTGGTAACTGGGCATTTTTAAAAACAATGAATAAATTATAACAGACCAGCAATTTACAAATCCTATTTAAATAAGGATAACTTATATTTATAAAAACCAACGTTCAAAACGTTGGTTTTCTTATCTATTTGACTGCTTCTTTCAAAGTATCTACCTTATCCAAACGTTCCCATGGAAGGTCAATATCTGTACGTCCCATGTGTCCATAAGCCGCTGTTTGACGGTAAATTGGGCGCTTGAGGTCCAGCATTTGGATAATTCCTGCAGGACGAAGGTCAAAGATTTGACGAGCAGCTTTTTCAAGTTTGCTTTCAGCTACTGTTCCTGTACCGAAGGTATCGATACGAACAGAAACAGGCTGGGCAACACCGATAGCATAGGCCAATTGCACTTCTGCCTTCTTAGCAAGGCCTGCTGCAACGATATTCTTGGCAATATAACGAGCAGCATAAGAGGCTGAACGGTCCACCTTAGTCGCATCCTTACCAGAGAAGGCACCACCACCATGACGAGAGTAGCCACCATAAGTATCTACGATGATCTTACGACCAGTCAAACCTGAGTCCCCTTGCGGTCCACCGATTACAAAACGACCAGTAGGATTGATGAAGAATTTGGTTTGCTCATCCAAGTAAGAGGCTGGAATAACTTCTTTGATAACCTTGTTAATGACATCATTGTGAATTTGTTCGTTGCTGACTTCTGGGTCGTGCTGAGTAGAAATAACAACTGTGTCCACACGTACTGGACGGTCATTTTCATCATACTCAACTGTAACTTGTGATTTAGCATCTGGGCGAAGATAGCTAATTTCCCCAGACTTACGAAGTTCTGCCAGACGACGAACCAATTTATGACTGAGTGAAATTGGCAATGGCATGAGCTCTTCTGTTTCATCCACTGCAAATCCAAACATGAGCCCTTGGTCTCCAGCACCAATCAAATCAAGCGGATCTTGGTCTGCATTCCCACGAACCTCCAAGGCTTCGTTGACACCTTGGGCAATGTCTGGAGATTGTTCCACCAAAGATGGATGTACTCCTACAGTCTCAGCAGAAAAACCATATTCTGTATTGGTGTAGCCAATCTCTGCAATGGTATCACGAACCACACGATTAATATCTACATAGGCATTTGTAGAAATTTCACCAAAAACGTGGACGGAACCAGTATATACAGCTGTCTCAGCAGCAACGTGCGCCTCTGGATCCTTAGCTAAAATAGCATCTAAAATCGCATCTGAAATTTGGTCTGCAATCTTATCCGGATGCCCCTCAGATACAGATTCAGACGTGAATAATTTACGTTCTGACATAAAAATGTCCCCCCTTAAAAATAGTGTTATAGAGTTACAAAGTACTGATAGGAAAACTCTTAGTGATAAATACCTACCATCTTATCGGGACTATATAACTTTATCATTATACCATTTTTTAGCGCAATTTGCAGTCTTTAATGTAGTGTTTCTGTTTAGATAGTTCGTTCTCATAAATAAAAAAAAATTGGAGCTCAGTACTCCAACTTTTTCTATTAAAATGTTTGGCGTTTTGCTTTACGCTCTGCACGACCGCGAGCACGATTTTCAGCACGCTTGGTCTTGCGACGTTTTTCATCAACCGCCCATTGAATTTTCTTCTTATAACCTGGTTTGACTTTTTTCTTTTTCTTTTTAACCAAACCAATCATTTCGATATCAAGTTTATCTTGTTTTTTCTCACGGTTGGCACGACGATCACGGTCATAAGTATCTTGAAATTCCCCGTCTTTGACCATCTTAGGAGTAAACTTGATTCCCAATTTCTCCAACTCACGGATATCCGAGTCATCACTTGGCTGATAAAGGGTAATAGCTGTACCTGGTAGGCCATTTCGTCCAGTACGACCAACACGGTGAACAAAGAAGGACAAATCTTGCGGAATGGCATCATTGATGACATGGCTGACACCTTCAATGTCAATTCCACGCGCTGCCAAATCTGTTGCGACAATATACTCAAAATCCAGATTTTTAACCTGGTTCATGATACGTTTGCGCTCACGAGGGGCAATATCCCCATGGATTTTTGCCACCTTCAAGCCTTGAGCAGTCAGATATGAATGCAATTCATCAGCACGCGTTTTAGTGTTAACAAAAATCATTGCCAAATACGGTTGCATCAACTGAGTCAACTGGTAAATTTGAGCATTCTTATCTCGGCCTTTGGTCGAAATCAACCAATTATCAATGGTATCAGAAATGACCGTTTTGGTCTTGATTTTCTCCATAACAGGATTTGATAAGTATTTTTTCAAGAATGGTTGCAACTTTTGTGGGATAGTCGCTGAGAAGACCATGAATTGTAGGTCTTTTGGAAGGCTACCAGCAATCTTATCAACAGTTTCTAAGAATCCCATATCCAAGGTCATATCTGCCTCATCGACCACAAAGGTCTTGGCCTTGTGAATAGCTAAATCACCAGATTTAACCAAGTCATAGATACGGCCTGGCGTACCGATAACAATATGAGGTTGGTTGCTTGCTAATTTCTCAATCTGGCGAGCCTTATCTGTCCCCCCCACATAATTAACCACACGAACTTCCACATCTGAGTGGGCTGCAATCTGACGAGCTGCTTGGTAAATCTGAGTAGCCAACTCACGGCTCGGTGCCGTAATTACTGCCTGTACACTATCACTAGCTTCATCTAATTGCTGGAAAATTGGTAACAAGAAAGTATGAGTCTTACCTGAACCTGTTTTTGATTCACCGACTAGGTCACGACCTGCCAAGACAATCGGAATCAACTTATCTTGCACCTCTGTTGGAGTTGTAAATTTTAACTCCTCCAAGGCTTCTCTAATATAGTTTTTAAATTGAAATTTCGTAAATGACATAATATCCTCGATTCTATCTATCTTATCAATTATACCATATTTTATTCTATTTCAGTAGCTTCACTTATTTAAGCTATTTCCAGTAGCTTCTCTAGTCAGAAAAAGGCTGGAATTTCATGATTCCAACCTCTTTTCATACTCAATGAAAATCAAAGAGCAAACTAGGAAACTAGCCGCAGGTTGCTCAAAACACTGTTTTGAGGTTGCAGATAGAACTGACGAAGTCAGTAACATCTATACGGCAAGGCGACGTTGACGTGGTTTGAAGAGATTTTCAAAGAGTATCAGTTATTATTTCCAGTTTAAAATAGCATTCAAGCCATAGTGATCACTGACTTGCGGACTCTTATTGCCATCAAATACGACATGTAAATGTTCTACGGCTAACTCTTGGGTAGTAAAAACATAGTCGATTCGTAGAGGTTCTGTGTTCCCCTTCCAACCATCAATTTCTGGTGGAACTGTATAGCTACCACTTTTCTCTTGAGCAACTTCAAATGCATCTTGTAAGCCTAATGGACTAGCTAAAATAGCTTGGTATCCTTCCTGACCAGCTGGGTTGTTGAAATCTCCAGCCAGCAAAAGTGGCTTGTTCAATTCTTTCAAGACAGCCTCAAATCGTGCCCATTCTTCTTGGAAACCTTTATCCCACCAAGAAAAGTGGACACTGGCAACTGCAAGTTCCTTACCATCAACTACAGTTTCAGCAAGGGCAACGCGTCGAGTATGATAGTCTGTTGGATCATCCACATCTGAAACCAAAATTTCTCTGGCTTCAATAGGTGTTTTAGACAAGATAGCCACACCTTCATGGTAGCGGTCATAACCGATATGGTTATAGGCCCAGGTCCAATAGTAATTTTTTCCTTGCTCAGATAACTTTTCAACCAAAAGTCTAACATAATGATCTTGATGAATAGGCTCAGCTGCTGGCAAAGATTGATAGAAATCATTAACTTCTACCTTAGGCGAAGTAATCTCCTGATTAATTTCTTGGAAACAAATCAAATCATAGTCTTTATCAAGAATATCTTCAAGCAAGAGCTGGAATTTTTCCTCAGCTTCTTTTTCCATCCAGCTATGAGTATTGAGTGTTAAAAATTTCATGCTTTTCTCCCAAAACAAGAGGTTGGAAAACAGCTTCCAACCTCAAGTATATTACAATTCTACTTCAGCAACTGCTGTTTTAGCTGCAAGAGAACCTGTTTTTTCTAATTTAACTGATTTAATAGCTTCAGCATTCGTGAAGACAACTACTGTTGAAGTTTCACGACCTGCTGCACGGATAGCATCCAAGTCAGCTGTGACAAGAAGATCACCTGCTGCAACTTTTTGTCCTTCAGCTACATGAACAGTAAATGGTTTTCCTTCAAGACTTACTGTGTCCAAACCAATGTGAACAAGTACTTCAAGACCTGCTTCAGTCACAAGACCAAGAGCATGTTTTGTAGGGAAGATGCTTGATACAGTACCTGAAACTGGAGATACAATGTTTCCATTTGCAGGTTCTACAGCAAATCCATCACCCATCATTTTTTGAGCAAATACTGGATCTTTCACTTGTTCCAAGGCAACAACTTGACCATCTGCTACTGAGTAAACTTCCTCAGTAAGACCTTTGAAGTGTACAGTGTTTTGTTGCGCTTCTGTCATTTGACTTGGAAGAGTTTCAGGAATGATTTCACCTGAATCAAGGATATCTTGGATATCAGATTTCAATACGTCCGCTTTTGGACCGTAGATAGCTTGAACTCCTTGTCCTTTCATGACAAGACCCATAGCTCCTTCTGCTTTCCATTGTTCTGCATCACCAACTTTGTCAGCATCTTTTACAGTTACACGAAGACGAGTCATACATGCATCCACATCAACGATGTTTGCACGTCCACCAAGAAGGTTGATAATGTTTACAGCTTGAGAACCTGCTGAAATTTTCACTTCACTGCTAGCTTCTTCTGAATCTTCAGCAGTTTCGTAGTTTCCGTTACGTCCTGGAGTTGCGTAGTTGAATTTTTGAATCATGAAGTTTGCGATAAAGTACATGATTACGGCAAAGAGAACAGTTACCCAGATAAAGTTAACAATATCCATACCGATACCAGCGCTAATCGCAATAGGTGTACGAGTCAAGAACTCGATCGAACCGAATGAGTGCATACGTAGGTTTACTACGTCAGCCATAGCGAAGGCAGCACCTTGAACAAGTGAGTAAACAAGATACATAGGTGTTGCGACGAACATGAACATGTATTCGATTGGTTCAGTAACCCCTGTCAAGAATGTTGCAAGAGCTGTTGCAATCATCATACCTTTGTATTTGTGTTTCTTGTCTGCATCAACATTACGGTAGATAGCCACAATCACACCCATCAAGATACCGAATGAACCGATCATTTGTCCAACTTTGAAACGAGCTGGGTGAACAGTATCTAACAATTGTTGGTAATGACTTGCATCTGTACCTTTAAGGTTAACAAGGTCTGTTACCCATGCAAGCCATAGTGGGTCTTGACCAAATACTTGGCTACCTTTTGCTGCACCAGTTAAGACCTCATAAGTACCACCAAGAGCTGTGTAGTTCATTGGGATAGTCAACATGTGGTGAAGACCAAATGGTAAGAGCAAACGTTCCAATGTACCATACAAGAATGGTGCAAGGATTGGAGCAGTTTCTTGTGAGTTAGCAATCCAGATACCAAAGCTATTGATACCAGTTTGCACAAGTGGCCAGAAAGCTGAAAGTACAATTGCAGCAATTATTGAACGAAGAATAACTACAAACGGTACAAAACGTTTTCCGTTAAAGAATGAAAGTGCATCAGGAAGCTTACGGAAGTTATAGTATTTATTGTAAGCAGTTGCTCCAATAAAACCAGAAATAATCCCTACGAAGACACCCATGTTAAGTGCTGGGGCTTCCATAACACTAATGAAGTAATCAGCAACTTTGATTTGCCCACCCAATAGTGTTGAAACCATAGCATCTGGATTTTTCAACATATCGCCTGATACGCCAAAGATTGTACCAGTGATACGGTTAATCAAGATGAAGGCAAGACCAGCGGCGAAAGCACCACCAGCACGTTCTTTAGCCCAGCTACCTCCAATGGCTAGGGCGAACAAGATATGAAGGTTAACGATAACCCCCCAACCGATTTGTTCTAGTACACCACCAGTAATAACAAGTGGTGCAAAGGTTGGGTTAATCATCACGATAGACTTACCGATTGAAATCATCAAACCAGCAGCCGGCATAACCGCGATAACCACCATCAAAGCCTTACCGAATTTTTGCCAAAACTCGAAAGACAAGACATTTTTGAATGTATCTTTCATCATTCAAATCTCCTTTATTTTTATTTAGGCAAACGTTTTACGAAAACGTTTGCACTTAACTATGTATTAATTATACCACTTTAATTTTTTTTGTAAAGGCTTTTATAAAAAAAAGTAGACTTTTTTCTAAAATTTTTGTAGTAAAAAAGGAGATATTAAAATCTCCTCATATATACTTCTATTTTATTTTAGATTTTCAGGAATCGACGCATTGAAATTCCTGATCCGATTGAACCGATAAAAATTCCAATCACAAATAATAGAGCAATCATCAGTGGACTGAATATTTCTGGTGATATCATCGAAAGGTTCTGACCAACCAATGACTTATTAACCGATTGGTAAACCATTTTATAGACAATAAATACCAAAACTGACGGAAGTGTTGCTCCAAGCAAACCGATAAAGGCACCTTCAAGCAAGAAAGGTCCGCGGATATAACCGTTCTTAGCACCTACTAAACGCATAATTTGAATTTCACGGCTTCGTGAAATGATGGTGATACGTATAGTATTAGAAATCAAGAACACCGCAATGAAAATCAATAATCCAGCGATAACTAGTCCCCAGACACGAATAAATGAGGCTAACTTAAACAAGCGTTCTGTATTAGCACCACCATCTTGAACTTCTGATACACCTTCGATTTTTTTAGCCTCTTCTGCTACTGTCTTTACATCACTTGGTGTATTGGTATCAACGATATATGCATCATAGAGAGGATTGGCATCGCCTTCAAAGATTTTCCAGTTGTCTCCCATTGTTTCTGTCAACTTTTCATATTGTTCTTCTTTACTTGAAAACGTAACACTTTTAACGGTTGACATACCTTTCAAAGCATCATATACCTTATGGTAGTCGTTATTTGTAACAGTTTGACCTTCTTTTTCAATCGTCTCACTATTATCAGCTACGTCCTTACGAATGTATACCATTACTCGGACATTATTTTCAATATCTGTAGCTAGTTTAGCCGTATTAAAGATAACAGATGCAAATATTGCAACCAAGGTCAAAGTAATCATAACTGAACTGACAGCAGCTACTGTCATCCAGCCATTTCGTTTCAAACTTTTTAACGATTCAAATAAATGACGAAAAAATCTACTAATCATCGTATCCATATTCTCCTTTAGCTTCGTCACGAACGACACGGCCATTTTCAATGGCAATGACACGGTGGCGCAAGGTATTTACAATCTGACTGTTGTGGGTAGCCATCAAGACAGTTGTACCTTGGAGATTGATGCGTTCCAGCAAATTCATAATTTCCCATGAATTATCTGGGTCCAAGTTTCCTGTTGGTTCGTCCGCAATCAATACTTTGGGATTATTTACAATAGCACGCGCTATCGCAATACGCTGTTGTTCTCCCCCTGAAAGTTCATTTGGGAAAGAACGAACCTTATGCTTCAATCCAACCAAGTCTAAAACTTCCATAACACGTTTTTTGATATTACGGCGACTTTCTCCAATTACCTCCATTGCATAAGCAATATTTTCATAAACGGTTTTCTTTGGTAACAGTTTATAATCTTGGAAGACAACCCCAACACTACGACGTAGTAGAGGGACATCTTTCTTTTTAATTTTAACCAGATTAAAACCAGCAACAGATAAGCTTCCTTTTTCGATTTTTACTTCGCGGTACAAAGCTCTAATAAATGTTGACTTCCCAGCTCCTGACGGACCTACGATATAGGCAAATTCCCCGGGTTCAACAGTGACTGAGACACCTCGCAAAGCAGTCGTTCCGTTGTCGTATTTTTTGACGACATCTCTCATTTCAATGATTGACATGTGAGTTCCTTTCTATCTTAGCTGATTCGCCACTTGAGGTAGGCATCAATAAAACCATCTAGGTCTCCATCCATAACCTTATCTACCTGCGCAACTTCAAAGCTAGTTCGATGATCTTTTACCATAGTATAAGGCGTGAAAACATAAGAACGGATTTGACTTCCCCATGTGATTTCCTTTTTCTCACCTTTGAGGGAATCAACTTCCGCAGCTTTCTTTTCTTGCTCCATTTGATAGAGCTTAGCCTGCAACATCTTCATGGCACGATCTCTATTTCCATACTGGGTACGATCGACCGTTGACTGGACAACAGTCCCAGTAGGAATATGTGTTAAACGTACACCTGTGGAAACCTTATTGACGTTTTGTCCACCAGCACCACCTGAACGGAAGGTATCCATCTTGATATCATCTTCACGGATTTCCACTTCAATGGTATCATCTAATTCTGGCATTACTTCTACAGATGTGAAAGAGGTATGGCGACGTTTAGCAGAGTCAAATGGTGAGATTCGCACCAAGCGGTGAACACCCATTTCTGACTTGAGAAGACCATAGGCATTAGGTCCTTCAAATGATAAGGTTACTGACTTGATACCAGCTTCATCTCCTGCTTGGTAATCCAATACCTCCACTTTAAAGCCTTTGGCATTTCCATAGCGAGTGTACATACGAAGCAACATATCACCCCAGTCCTGAGCCTCAGTACCACCGGATCCTGGATGGATTTCCAAAATCGCATTATTATGGTCATAAGGTTCTGACAAGAGCAAGGTCATCTCGTAACTGGTCATCATCTTATCAAGTTCTGACAACTGTTCAACCAATTCTTCATGCACCGACTCATCTTCAGCTAAAAAGTCTAATAAAATTTCAACTTCATCCTGCAACTCTTCCATTTTGTGGAAGGTGTTATAGGTGTTTTTTAATTCATTTAATTCTTGCGACGTTTTTTGGGCCGCTATATTATCGTTCCAAAAATCAGGTTCTGTCATCTTGTTTTCCAAGATGGCAATCTCTTCCTCTAAACCTTCGAGGTCAAAGAGACCCCCTGAAAGAAGCTAATTTTTCACGATTTGCGTCAATTTTCTGACGAATTTCTGAAATGTCCATAAATACTCCTTTTTTTATATCGTTTTATTATACCATAATCTATCATTTCTTTCCATCTTTTGCTCTAATCCCTTATTACACGTAAAAAGAAGCCTTTCGGCTTCCTTTCTTACAAGACTTTTGCTGAAGTACGAGTAATTTCTTCTACTTGAATATTCTCTGATTCAAATTTTTCTTTCAAGGCTGGTAAATCAATTGATCCATCGATTTGAACTTCTATAATCACCTTACCATCTTTACGCGGAATATTGACTGTATGCGAGATATTCAAATTTTCTTCTACAATCAAAGAAATAATTTTTCCAAGAACGCCAATTTCGTTTTCCGTAACAAAGCGCACACGAATTCCTTCCTCACCATAACCAGCAATTTCAAGAAAGGCTTGGAAAACATCACGGTCCGTAATAACCCCATAGACTTGATGGTTATCTACTACAGGAAGAATACCAATCTTATTTTTCAACATCAGATAAGTTGCATCCTCTAGACTCGCATAGCCTGAAACAGTGACAACTTCGCGAATCATCACATCTTTTACTTTTGTCTTATTTAGAAGATAGTTCATCTCATAGATAGAAAGACTGGTTGCTTTGGATGGACTAGCTTGCGCAATGGTTCCTTCAGTTACCAAACCAACTAATTGATCATTTTCGATAACAGGCAAGCGATGCAACCCTTGCTCTCTCATCAAATCTGCTGCATGAGATACTGTTGTATCTGGACTAATATACACTACCTTACGGGTCATAAAATCTTTAACTGCCATGAGACTTCTCCTTTTCTGTTCTTATCCCTATTATACAATCTTTTTGTAAATCTATCAAACGCTTACATTTCTTTTTCAAAATTCAGAAAAGTATGAATAAGCTAGCAAAAAGAGCTCTGAAATCGAGCTCTGTGAATGAAGAGTAGGTGTACGCTTCATTCGATTTTATTTTAATTATCAGAAGCTAACCTTCCAGTGCAGATGAGAATTGCTTCGTAATCTCTATTCACCGACTAAAAAGGTCCCCCGGACCTTTTTAGTCACCTAGATATGCTTTTCTGACTTCTTCTGATGAGGCGAGTTCTTTTCCTGTTCCTGATAGGACGATTTTCCCTGTTTCCAATACATATCCTCGGTCAGAGATTACGAGTGCTTTATTGGCATTTTGTTCAATCAAGAGGACGGTTGTTCCTTGTTTCTGGATATCTTGAATGATATCAAAAATCTCTTGGATAAAGATTGGTGCAAGTCCCATTGATGGTTCATCTAAAAGAAGAAGTTTTGGTGTTGACATAAGAGCGCATCCCATGGCAAGCATTTGTTGTTCCCCCCCTGAAAGAGTGGCTGCATCCTGGTTCTTCCGTTCTTCAAGACGTGGGAAACGTGAGAAAACCTTCTTCAAGTTAGCTTGATTTTCTTCATGGTTTTTCTTTAAGAAAGCTCCCATTTCAAGTTTTTCCATAACAGTCAAGCTAGGAAAGACGTGGCTTCCTTCTTCGGCATTTTGAAATCGGAAATATTTTATGGCTATAAGAAGACGTTTACGTCTCTTAAGCAATTAGAACAAGCTATTGTAGACTACATTGATTACTACAATAATAAACGAATTAATGTAAAACTAAAAGGACTTAGTCCCGTGCAATACAGAACTAAATCCTTTCAATAATTATTTTTCCAACTTTTTGGGGTAGTACACAACGTTCTCTCTTAAACTTAAATCTTAACGGAATCTTTATCCTTGAGCATATAGCGTTTTAAACGAGTTAAGCTAGCTAACCAGTACAATAGACCTCCAAAAATTGCAGTGAAGCCACTACCAGTTGTGAGCAGGAACATAGGACTCTGGATGTGCTTTGTTACAGGGTTATAAACAAATAGTACCGCAACTAACAAAGAAATGATTACACAAGATAATCCTACCAGATTAAAGCCATTTGTAAACTCATAAGCTTTATGTCCCTCAAGGAAATAGGCTGAACGCAAATCGAGTTTTCGTTTTCTCAAAATAAAGTAGTCGACAACGATCATTCCGATAATGGGTCCTTGAATATAAGCGGCTAGTGAGATGAAGGAACCGAAGTACTCTTCCACTCCTCCCCAAATTGTAAGTAGGCTCACGTATACCATGGCAATCCAAACCATTAGTTTATAGCTTACTTTGGGCATCCCACTTTTTACAATCATACAGTTCACGTATGATCCTGTCCCTTGGGTTCCAATATTTGCAAAGGCTACTAGTAGTAAACTTAAAAGGGCAAAGGCAGGTGTGCTTAGAGTTGATAGCATGGTTGTTGGATCACTTTCATAAACACCTGTTTTGACAAACATGGCTAGAGCCATGACTCCACCTGTCGCAGCAAAGAATGGAGCAACAACCCCATATGACAAGGCTGTAGCCCAATAGCCACTGCGTTCTGATTTTGCCAAACGTGGTAAGACAAAGGCTTGTGTAGACCAAGAAAAGGCTACGGCCACATTTCCTTCCCCTGACATCATAAAACGTTCAATCGGTGTCAAATTTTCTTGGATGGCAGGTTGGACATTCATAATATCGCTAATCGGAACCGCAACAAAACAGATTCCAACGATGATTAGCCCAACAAATAACAAGGCAACCACCAGAAAGCGATTAGTACCTTTAATCACCTCTGGGCCCCCAAGAGCAATCAGCGTTCCAAGGAGAACACAGAGGGTGCCTAGAATCGGTGCCCATACTCCCTTGTCTAAACCAAGCCCAAAATTATTTGCCAAATGAATCATGGAGCTGGCAAAAAGATCAGCGGTAACGGCGTACCAACCAAAATTCGCCAGACTAATCACGGTTGATAGAATGGCCACCCCTTTTTTACCTAGAACGGCTCTCAACCAAATCCATAAATCAATTCCATATTTAACCGCAAACAAAATAGGGAGACATTCAATAAAGACCCAGATAATGTTAAAACTAAAAATATTAATCAACATTTGATTAAAGGTTAAATATTGAGCCACATAGGCTCCTTGGGTATAACACCAGGTTGCGATGGCAAAACCACTTGTCGATAGGAAGAGATCCCAGAAAGAATACTGACGATCCTTGTTGGTCATGGGAACGATTCCCGTTATGGTCTCCTGTTGAATGAAGTCATTCATCTTGGACATTTTATTGAATACCTCCTGTCATGGCTAAGATAATCAGAATATGATTGACTATCATATCAATTACTTATGTAAAATAAACTTTTAAGAAAGGGGAGATAAATACACATAGATTAAGGCTTTCATTTTTATAGTCATTTTTTAGTTTCTCCTACAACTAATTGTTCAAGTTCAATACCAATTCTTATTTTGTCATTCCTCCGACTAAAAATTAATTTTAGTTGACCATACTGCCCACTATAGTGGTACCAAATATAGAGAAACTTTCCTAATGGATTTACTTAAAATAATCCTCACAAAAGAGTGATAGTATGATGTTCCAAACACCTGAGCTAGATAGCTGTATTTCGTTTTCACGTTTGGAATTTCTTCTACAGAAATTTCAAATACCTGTTCAGCCTATTCTACCGTATCAATAAAGATTTTCTAAATTCTCTAGTAAGAGGGACGTTTCTAATCAATCCTCTATTCTTAAATCGTAACGGAATCTCGATCCTTGAGCATATAGCGTTTTAAACGAGTTAAGCTAGCTAACCAGTACAATAGACCTCCAAAAATCGCAGTAAAGCCACTACCCGTTGTGATTAAAAAGATTGGGCTTTGAATCTGTGCTGTTACAGGGTTATAAACAAATAGTACTGCAACCAACAAGGAGATAAATACGCAAGATAAGCCAACTAAGTTAAATCCTTTGGTAAACTCGTAAGCATCGTGTCCCTCAAGGAAATAAGCTGAACGCAAGTCAAGTTTTCGTTTTCTTAAGATAAAATAATCAACAACAATCATACCAATAATTGGCCCCTGAATATAGGCGGCTAGGGAGATGAAAGAGCCGAAATACTCTTCTACTCCTCCCCAGATGGTGAGTAGGCTCACGTAAACCATGGCAATCCAAACCATTAGTTTATAGCTTACTTTGGGCATCCCACTTTTTACAATCATACAGTTCACATAAGATCCTGTACCTTGGGTTCCAATATTGGCAAAGGCTACTAATAGTAAACTTAAAAGGGCAAAGGCAGGTGTGCTTAGAGTGGAAAGCATCGTCGTTGGATCACTTTCATAAACACCTGTTTTGACAAACATGGCTAGAGCCATGACTCCACCTGTCGCAACGAAGAATGGAGCGACAATCCCGTATGATAAAGCTGTAGCCCAATAGCCACTACGTTCTGATTTTGCCAAACGTGGCAAGACCAATGCTTGTGTAGACCAAGAGAAGGCAAAAGCAACATTTCCTTCCCCAGAAAGCATGAAGCGTTCTAATGGCGTTAAATCTCCTTGGGTAGCTGGTTGAATATTCATAATGTCAGTGATAGGCACAGCTACAAAACAGATTCCAACGATAATGAGACCGACAATCAACAAGGCAATGACCAAGAATCTATTGGTCCATTTGATCACTTCTGGACCTCCAAGGGCAATCAGCGTTCCAAGGAGAACACAGAGAGTACCTAAAATCGGTGCCCATACTCCCTTGTCTAAACCAAGGCCAAAATTATTTCCCAAGTGGATCATAGAATTGGCAAAAAGATTAGCCGCAACGGCGTACCAGCCAAAGTTAGCTAAGCTAATAATGGTTGATAGCAAGGCTACCCCTTTTTTTCCTAAGACAGCCCTCAACCAAATCCACAAATCAATTCCATATTTAACCGCAAACAAGATTGGGAGACATTCGATAAAAACCCAGATAATGTTAAAGCTAAAAATATTAATCAACATTTGATTAAAGGTCAAATATTGAGCCACATAAGCTCCTTGGGTATAACACCAAGTTGCAATAGCAAAACCACTTGTCGATAAGAAGAGATCCCAGAAAGAATACTGACGATCCTTGTTGGTCATGGGAACAATTCCCGTTATCGTCTCCTGTTGAATAAAGTCATTCATCTTGGACATTTTATTGAATACCTCCTGTCATGGCTAAGATAATCAGAATGAGGTTGACTATGACTAGGGCGATGACTATAGTAAAATCACTTTTTAAAAATGGCTGAGCAAACACATAGTTTGGTGATTCCATTTCTTCTAGCCTTCTTTTCGTTTCATTTGCTACTAATTCTTCAATTTCAGATGTCGGTTTCATCTCAATTCTCCTCTAAGTATAAATCTAATGCAAGTTTTCCATACTGCTTGGTATAACGATACCAGATATAAAGAAATTCACCTACTGGTTTTCCAACGCTTTCTTGGAACAGGGCCCACAAAAACCAATAATATGAAGTCACTGATACATAGGCAAAATAGTGTCGTTTGGTTCTCTTGTCTGGAACTTCTTTTAAATAGATTTCAAGTACCTTTTCAGCTTCTTCCACTGTATAATTTGAACATCCGATAAATGTTCCTAAATCTCCTGCTGGATCTCCCATACCAGAATATTCCCAATCAATCAAGCTCATTTCTCCAGCTTCATTCAACAAGAAATTTGGGCTATAAGAATCTCCGTGGCAGAGAACCTTTTTCGCTTGTTCTTCTTGTAAAAGCTTCTCGAGAACTGAGACATTCTTATCCAACTCTTCAAGTCCATCAAATTCAAAACGATTGCTAGCTTTTAATTTTTGTCTAAAATCATCAATTCCCTCAAATTGATCAAAAGAATGATCTGTTTTTTCTCCAGATTGGTGCAAGCGTCTCAAGAGCTCCATTGCTTTTGCTACATCATCCCAATTATCATAATCTAGTTGCTTGGCATTAGGGATAAATTCTGAAATTTTCCAGCCCTCATTCTTGTTCATGGCAACAAAAGTACGGTCAATCTTTAATTTTGCAGCAATTTCCATGGAAGCCGCTTCACTAGCACGATCGATATAATTCTCCGTTCCTCTACCCGGATGACGGTAAACATATTTCTTCCCTAGGCAGTCAAATGAAAACGAAGTGTTGGTTAGACCATCTTTTAGAGGTTTGATATTGACAATATCTGAAGCTATACATCCTAATGTCTTACAGATGTTATCAATGATTTCCGAATTCGTATTCACCAAATAGTGTTCATCAAACTGACGCAACTCATCTAGTGAATCAAACTCCTTAACAATTTCTGCTGAATAATGCCGAGCTTCTAAAGGAAGCTCCTTGACGTGACGACTATAATAATCTTCCCAAAGTTGTTCGCGATATGGTTCGTGCTTAAATTCAGTTTCTAAAATATCTACAAACTTTTCACTAAATGCACGATCAAAATAAACGTGCCCCACCATAGCCCAAGTATTCGTCCCACCGATTTGAATATCGATAATCGTGTGATTGGAGTCTTCCTTAGAGCAGTATTCGTCTGTGTCTCCTTCTGCAAATATAGTCGAATAATAACCCCTGTAAATGTATCGTTCAAACGGATTTTCTACAAAATAATTATCCGATGAACAGATATAAGTGTTGGAAAGTTGATCTCTGACTAGCATGAGAGAAGAACAGTTATTGTATTTGTAGTAATCATTATTCACAACGATTTTAACGCCAAACTTTTCTGCCAGATAGAACATTTTTTCTTGCAGATAACCTACAATGACTGTAATATCCTCTATCCCAGCTTCTTGCAATTGCTTGATTTCTCTCTCAATCAAACGCTCACCTTTGACTTGAAGCAATCCTTTAGGTAGCTCATAAGACAAAGGTGCAAAGCGGCTACTCATACCTGCAGCCATGATAATGGCATTCTTCACCTGATACGGAGCCAAAGCCTCCTCACCTAAGTCAGTTAAGTGATTTTCCTCACTGATCCACTTCTCTTCTTTACATTCCTTGAGAAGATTATTTACCGTCCCCAAAGCGATATCTAGCTGTTCAGCCAATTGTCTCTGCGTAAAGTTTTCGTCTTTGTGAGTCAACAAAAAATGTAAAAGTTTAAATTGTTTTTTTGATAGCATATCCTCAACCTCTTTTGTTCAATGTTTTTATCTATTCGATTATACAATGAACATTTGCTTTTGTCAAGTTAGATTCTATAGTAAGAAAACAGGGAACTATAATATTTGTAGTGGGTAAATTCCCTATAGATATTATGAAGCCTATTTTGTTGTAGAAAAAGTTCCGTAATATCTAGAATGAAAAATGACCAAACCATCATTAGAAAGAATCGTATGGAACAATTAAATTAACAGGAATATCCACAGGAAATCATCGCTAAACTGGATTATGATGCTCTATCTCGTCCTGATTACGCTAGCCAAATGAAGAAATATGATTTTCAAAAATTGTCTAAAATTCCTTACCTTGAAACAATTGGTATCCCCAATAGAACCCCTTCTTAGAAAAGCTGTTTGAAGTGCTATCATTTCTCGAAAATGACTCTCTCCAAAACTTCTCTCATCAATAAAAATTGAGCAAAAGTTGATTGAAAAGACTTCTATGACCGATATTGCCCACCAGCAGGCCATTTCAACTTCAACTGTCATTCGCAAGCTCAATGACTTTCACTTTAAGCATGATTTTTCTCGGCTTCCAAAGACTATGTCTTGGGATGAGTACTCCTTTACCAAGGGAAAGATGAGTTTCATTACGCAAGATTTTGACAATCTCAATATCATCACTGTTCTTGAGGGAAGAACACAGCCTATCATCCGAAATCATTTTCTGCGCTACGATAGAGCAGTCCTATGTCAGGTAAAAATCATTACTATGGATATGTTTAGTCCCTACTATGCCTTAGCTAAACAGATTCGCTTTCTAATTTCTAGGCTCAGGCTGAAACAGTCTGCCAGACTGTTTCACTCCCAAACGCTAAAATCGTGTCGGATCCGCTTTCACATTGTACAACATCTTAGCCGTGCTATGAGTTGTGTTCGTGCTCAAATTATAAATCAATTGGGGCGAAAGTCTCATGAGTACAAGGCTATCAAGTGTTACCGGAAACTTATCCAACAAGATAGTCGTAAACTGAGTAATAAGCGATTTTATCACCCTACTTTTCGCATGCACTTAACCAGTAAAGAAATCCTAGACAAGCTTTTGAGCTATTCAGAAGACTTGAAACACCACTATCATCTCTATCAACTCTTGCTGTTTCACTTTCAAAATAAGGAGCCGGAAGAATTCTTCGGACTCATTGAAGACAATCTAAAGCAGGTCCATCCTCTTTTTCAGACTGTCTTTAAAACCTTCCTCAAGGATAAAGAGAAAATTGCCAACGCTCTTCAACTACCCTATTCCAACGCCAAACTGGAATCAACGAATAATCTCATCAAACTTATCAAGCGCAATGCCTTTGGCTTTCGGAACTTTGAAAACTTCAAAAAAAGGATTTTTATCGCTCTGAACATTAAAAAAGAAAGGACGAAATGTGTCCTTTCTAGATCTTAGCTTTTCTTCAAACCACTACAGTTGACAATGAGCTCTAAAATCGAGCTCTGTGAATGAAGGGTAGACACACTTCATTCTGTTCCATTTCAATGATTAGAAGCTAACCTTCCAGTGCAGATGAGAATTGCTTTGCAATCTCTATATGCAGACTAAAATAATCCCCTGGATTTGATGACTGCTTCGCAATCTTCATCTGCCGACT
This sequence comes from Streptococcus mitis, assembly GCF_946190155.1. GTDB lineage: Bacteria > Bacillota > Bacilli > Lactobacillales > Streptococcaceae > Streptococcus > Streptococcus mitis_CL. The sequence continues at coordinate 50,285 of NZ_CAMHZL010000002.1, read as the reverse complement.
AAAACAATCCACTGGATTGTTTTAGCCACCAAGATACGCTTTTCTGACTTCTTCTGATGAAGCGAGTTCTTTTCCTGTTCCTGATAGGACAATTTTTCCTGTTTCCAGTACATAGCCTCGGTCAGAGATTGCGAGTGCTTTATTAGCGTTTTGTTCGATCAAGAGGACAGTTGTCCCTTGCTTCTGTATATCTTGAATGATATCAAAAATCTCTTGGATAAAGATTGGGGCAAGTCCCATTGATGGTTCATCTAAAAGAAGAAGTTTTGGTGTTGACATAAGGGCGCGTCCCATGGCAAGCATTTGTTGTTCCCCCCCTGAAAGAGTGGCTGCATCCTGGTTCTTCCGTTCTTCAAGACGTGGGAAGCGTGAGAAAACTTTCTTCAAATTAGCTTGATTTTCTTCACGATTTTTCTTTAAGAAAGCTCCCATTTCTAGATTTTCCATAACAGTCAAGCCAGGGAAGACGTGGCGTCCTTCTGGTACTTGTGAAAGACCACCTGCCACGATTTTCTGAGCCGGCATTTTTTGGATTTCTTGACCTAAAAATTCAATCTTTCCTGAACTCGGTCTAACCAAACCAGACAAGGTACGGAGAATGGTTGTCTTACCTGCACCATTGGCACCGATAAGGGAAACAACTTCTCCTTCATTCACTTCAAAGCTTACATCACGGACCGCTTGGATCATGCCGTAATGCACAGAAAGATTATCAACTTTTAACATAGACATTAGGCTTCACCTCCTAGATAAGCTTCGATAACGCGTTTATTGGTCTTAATTTCGTCTGGAGTTCCCTGAGCAATCAAACGACCGTATTCAAGTACGTAGATACGTTCTGTAACCTCCATAACCAGATTCATATCATGTTCAATCAACATGATTGTAATCTTAAATTCATCTTTGATGCGACGAATTAACTCAGTCAATTCGGCTGTTTCCTGTGGGTTCATACCTGCTGCTGGTTCATCTAAAAAGAGAATTTTAGGTTCCGTAGCGAGGGCACGAACAATTTCCAAACGACGTTGTTGTCCGTAGGCAAGATTTTTAGCAAGAGTCTCTGCATCACCATCCAAATCAAAGATTTTCAGCAATTCCAAAGCTTTAGCCTTTAATTCTTTTTCACTCTTGTAAAAAGCTGGTAAGCGTAAGAAACTAGCAAAAACATGTTGTTTGTGATGGTTGCCAAAGGCAATCAAAACATTGTCTAAAACTGTTAAGTCTTTAAAGAGACGGATATTTTGGAATGTACGTCCAAGTCCCAAAGAAGCAATCTTATAAGGTGACTTTCCATTCAAAAGGTGGCCATCTAGGGTTACTGTTCCCTCGCTTGGTTCATAAACACCAGTCAAGAGGTTAAAAAGGGTGGTTTTCCCAGCTCCGTTTGGACCGATTAGTCCAACCAGTTCCCCTTCGTTCAATTCAAGAGTCACATCTCCAACAGCTGTTAGACCGCCAAAATGTTTGGTTAACTGTTTTACTTCAAGTAATGCCATTAGTTTTGTTCCTCCTTCTTAGATTTTTTAAAGAAACGTGATAGGCTCAATTCCCATGTTCCAAGGAGTCCACCTGGTCTGAAAATCATTACCAAGACCAAGGCCAAAGCGTAAATAATCATACGCACACTAGCAACATCTTGGAGAAGCATATTCAAAATTCCAAGAACAATAGCTGAAACGATTGCACCTGTAATGGAACCAAGTCCACCAAATACAACAATAATCAATACGTTGATTGAGTTAATGAATGTGTAATCTTTCGGTACAACAGATCCGATAAAACCAGCCTGAAGTGAACCAGCAATACTTGCTGTAATGGCTCCAAAGACAAAAGCGATAATCTTGATCTTTGTAGTGTTTACCCCAACGGACTCTGCAGCGATTTCATCCTCACGAACGGAGAGGGTTGAACGACCAATTGGACTACGCAAGAAGTTCAAGGTTGCAATGGTTGTAATCACGACAAAGAAGTAAACCATTTGCCAAGTTGTAAAGTTTGGAATTCCCAAGATACCTGCCGCACCATTTGTAAGGCTTCCACCATTGATGATAAAGATACGGATAATTTCAGATACACCTAGAGTCGCTACCGCAAGATAGTCTCCCTTCAAACGCAAGGTTGGAATTCCGACAAGTAAAGCAACTGCTCCTGAAAGCAAAGCACCTATAAGCATAGCTCCAAAGAAGGCACCGTAGGTTGGTGATTTAGAACCAATAATAGCAGCGGCATAGGCACCAATCGCCATGAAACCTGCATGCCCAAGTGAAAATTGTCCTGAAAAACCAACGATTAGGTTGAGACCAACAGCCAGAATAATATTAATTCCAATTTGTTGTAAAATCTGTACATAGAATAGATTGAGTACACCGACTGAGACCAGTATACTAATCAAGCCATAGCCAGCTAACAAAAGGAGTAACCATAGAATATTAACTTTTAAATTTTCCTTCATCGTTTACACCTTCTCTTTCACATTCTTACCAAGGATACCAGCTGGGCGGACAATCAAGATCAACAACAAGATTCCATAAACAATGGCATCACGGAAGTCTGACATCCCAAAGGCTGTCGCAAAGGTTTCCAATAGACCAATCACAAATCCACCAAGAGCCGCACCAGGAATGATTCCGATACCACCAAGTACCGCGGCAACGAAAGATTTAAGACCTGGAGTAACCCCCATCAAAGGCTCAAGAGAGTTATAATAGAGGGCAATCAAAACACCAGCCGCCCCCGCAAGAGCAGAACCCAAAGCAAAGGTAAAGCTGATAGTACGGTTTACATTGATCCCCATCAATTGCGCTGCATCGCTATCTACGGATACTGCACGCATGGCTTTCCCCATCTTAGTCTTTTGGACAATGACTTGTAACAAAATCATCAAAATCAAGGAAATGGCCAAAATCATTAACTGCACGTTTGTTAGGCTAACTGGTCCCAAATCATAGCGAACTGTTTTAATCGCTTGAGGGAAGGCACGGGTATTGGCACCAACCAGATAGACCATGCCATACTCCAATAGGAAAGACACCCCAATAGCCGTAATCAAAACAGCAATACGAGTAGAGTGGCGCAAAGGTCGGTAAGCAAGAAACTCAATCACGACACCAAGGATGGCTGTCGCTATCATAGCTACAATAAGCGCTACAAAGAAATTCATTTGGAAAGAATTAATCAAGAAATAACCGATAAAGGCTCCCATCATATAAATATCACCGTGGGCGAAGTTGATGAGCTTGATAATTCCGTAAACCATGGTATATCCTAGGGCTAACAGCGCATAAACACTACCTAGAATCAAACCATTTACTAGTTGTTGGAGCATAAGATTCACTCTTTCTATATATAATTTTGAGGGTTTTCCCTCGTTTTTTGATAAGTTCTTAAACATCGAAACAGGGAGTGAGTCCGAGGCTCATTCCCTATTTCAACATTTTTCTATTATGGTTTTACAACTTCTGCTGCTTCAACCTTACCATTGTTCATGGTCATCATGTAAGCAGTTTTGACTGTGTTGTGGTCTGCATCGAAACTTGTTTGACCAGTTACACCTTCAAAGTCTTTTGTTTTAGCAAGGTTGTCCTTAATCTCACCTGAGTTTTTAGCACCTTTTGCTGCGTTTGCTACAAGGTGAACTGAATCATAAGCCAAGGCTGCAAATGTTGAAGGCTCTTCATTGTACTTAGCACGGTAAGCCTCAAGGAAGGCTTTTGCTTTAGCTGAAACTTCTACAGTAGTTGAGAAGCCTGAGATAAAGTAGATGTTTGATGCTTTTTCAGGAGTTGCTTGTTGTACAAACTCTTCACCGTTGAATCCATCACCACCAACGATTGGCTTGTCAATTCCCATACCACGCGCTTGGTTTACAATTTTACCAGCTTCAGTGTAGTAACCAGGAACAACGATGGCATCAAAGTCTTTCCCTTTCATTTTTGTAAGGGCTGCTTGGAAGTCTGTATCACCTGCTACGAAAGTTTCATCTGCAACGATTTCACCTTTGTAAGCTTCACGGAAGGCTTTGGCAATCCCTTTAGCATAGTCGCTGGCGTTGTCAGTGTATAGAACAACTTTCTTAGCGTTTAATTTTTCAGAAACATAGTTTGAGATAATTTTTCCTTGGAAGCTATCTTGGAAAGTTCCAATAAATAGGTAATCTTGACCTTTAGTCAATCCATCTTGAGTCGCACTTGGCGAAATCAATGGAACACCTGCTTTTGTAGCGTTAGCTACAGCAGCTGCAGTTGCACCAGATGTCGCCGGTCCTACGATTGCTGATACCTTAGATTGGGTTACTAGGTTAGTTGTTACTGAAGCCGCCTCAGCAGTTTCAGATTTATTATCTTTATCGACTACTTCGATTTGTTTTCCGTCGATACCACCTGCTGCATTGATTTCATCAACAGCAAGTTGGGCACCTTTTTGTTCAGATGTACCGTAGGCTGCTACGGCACCAGTTTCTTCAAAGTTAAATCCGATTTTGATTGTCTTTTCATCTACTGAGTTACCAGCAGCGTTTGACGCTCCAGACTTCACTTCTCCACAGGCTGCAAGAAGTGCTACACTTGCAAGCGCCACAAACGATAGGGCAAATTTTTTCTTCATCTTTTTTGTCTCCTTATTTCTTAAATAAATAGCATGTTAAGAATATACCGAATTATCAGAAAATTGTCAACACTTTTCTTGAACTTTTTCGATGATAACGTTTTCCTCTCGATGAAGATTGCCCACAAAGGGTGTTTCCAGCTCTTGAATGTGACAAGCTCTAACTTTTTTGATAAATCTTTCCTTACCTAATCTCTCAACTACGCTCTCTAGATTCTCTGTTGGAACATAGAGTTGTAAGTAGCGATGTTTCTTGGAATGATAGGTAATATCTCCATAATCCTGCAGTTTTTTTGCATCACGATTATAGTACAGATAAATAATCAAGCCAGATCGATTGACTTTTTCAAACATGATAAATCCTCTTTCTAAGAAATCTCCCCTTATTATACCAAAAAAAGCAAACCCAGTCGAGTTTGCCTTCTTTAATCATTAGTTTAATGAATTATTAGCCATGATTTCATCAATGAAGCCATATTCAAGTGTTTCTTGAGCACTCATCCAGTTATCACGTTCTGCATCCGCATGGACTTTTTCGATTGACTGTCCTGAATTTTCAGCCAAGATTTTTTCCAAGGTATTACGAGTTTTAAGCAAGTGTTCTGCAGCGATCGCCATATCGGTTTGTTGAGTACCACCACCTGTACCACCCATTGGTTGGTGGATCATGTATTCAGCATTTGGAAGCATGAAACGTTTGCCTTTTGCCCCACTTGATGCAATGACTGTCCCCATAGATGCAGCCATTCCCATAACGATGGTTTGGACATCCGCCTTGATAAAGTTCATAGTATCAACGATTGCCAAACCAGCCGACACGGAACCACCTGGTGTATTGACATAAAGGTAAATATCTTTTGTACTATCTTGGGCATCCAAGAAAAGCAATTGGGCAATAACAGAGTTGGCCATGTTGTCTTCAACGGGACCTGTCAGCATAATGATGCGGTCTTTGAGAAGACGTGAGTAAATATCGTATGAACGTTCTCCACGGCTTGTTTGTTCAATAACTACAGGAATCATTCATTTCTCCTTTTGAGTTTTATTTTTGTTGGTCAAATGACTGAAGATAAGACTATTATAATACTTTAGTCAAAAAAGGTCAAATTTTTGCTCTGTTTTCATTAGACAGAAACAAAAATTCAACCTCCTTTCGTGACTGGAAATCCTTTTCCAAGTCAATCTCTTTTTAATTTTATTTTGTACCGAACAAGCGGTCCCCAGCATCTCCAAGACCTGGAACGATATAACCGTGTTCGTTCAAACGTTCATCCAGGGCTGCTGTAAAGATTTCTACATCTGGATGAGCCTCTTGAAGAGCTTTTACACCTTCTGGAGCAGATACAAGGCAGACAAATTTGATATTTGATGCGCCACGTTTTTTAAGCGAGTCAACAGCCAAGATCGCTGAGCCACCTGTTGCCAACATTGGATCTACTACAAAAATTTGACGTTGGTCAATATCTTCAGGCAATTTCACCAAATACTCAACTGGTTGAAGTGTTTCTTCATCACGGTACATACCGATGTGACCAACTTTAGCAGCTGGAACCAAGCTCAAGAGCCCATCAACCATCCCGATACCTGCACGCAAGATTGGAACGATGGCCAATTTCTTACCTGCCAATTGTTTTTGAACTGTTTTTGTGATTGGTGTTTCGATTTCCACATCTTCTAGTGGAAGATCACGAAGTACTTCATACCCCATCAACATTGCAATCTCATCTACTAGCTCACGGAAAGCTTTGGTAGAAGTATCTGTACGACGCAAGATTGACAATTTGTGTTGAATCAGTGGATGATTAATAACTTCAATTTTTCCCATTTTTGGAATTCCTTCTTTCAATTTATTCTTCTTATTATACCAAAAAACGGTTTAAAAATCTTTCTAAACCATTTATTTTTGATAATTTTTACATTAGATCAGCCTCTTTAAGAGCGGCCTGTACTGTCTCAAGTGGTAGATGGGTCAATTCTGTCCCTTTTTCTTGATAAAGGTATTGGGCATAGTCGTCCATTCTGTACTGGTTGATATAAACCACGCGCTTGCAGCCGACCTGAAGCAATTGTTTGGTACAGTTCAGACAAGGAAAATGGGTTACATAGGCTGTAAAGCCTTTAGGAACACCACGTTCTGCACCTTGAAGGATAGCATTGACCTCGGCATGAAGGGTGCGAACACAGTGGCCTTCAATGACCAGACATTCGTGGTCAATACAATGCTCGGTTCCTGACACCGAACCATTGTAACCAGTGGAAATAACCTTATTATCCTTTACTAGAATTGCACCCACTTTGGCACGTTTACAAGTGGAACGATTGGCAATTAGTAGGGCTTGAGCTGCAAAATACTTATCCCAGGCCAGTCTTTTTTCAGTCATATCTCTTCTCCTTTTTCTCTATTTTTTAAAAAATGGTAACCGTAAATCCGCTATCTTTTCAGCAGGTACCTTCATGCCATCCTTGATCCATTTTAGAAGGACAGAGACGATGGCCGAGCTCCAGAAGGAATGAAGATAAGAGCTGACACTTTTTGATTTTCCATGGTATTTTTCCAGAAACTCCTGCATGGCTTGGACAAAGATTTTTTCCAGATGGTAATCTAAGGCCAGTTGAATCACTCTGGCTTCTTTTCTGGCCTCTCTGAAAAGGTGAACCCAGACCAGATAAAGGTCTGTCTTTAAATCATAATGATGCAACTGTTCCATAATATTGTGGACAGTTCGTTTAAAGACACTTTCTAAAATCTCCTCTTTGGAATCATAATTGCGATAAAAGGCCGCACGAGAAACGCCTGCACGTTTGACCAATTCAGAAATACTAATCTTGGTCAAGTCCTTTTTTTCCAAGAGCTGCAAGAGGGCTGTTTCAAGGGCTTCTCTAGTTAATAAATTGGATTCTTGATTTGATTTTCTGAGATTTTCAAGAGACTTTTCAGAGATTCTACGTTCAGACATAACATTTTCTTTCTACTTGTCACAACAGACGGATGAGGCTTTTGTTTCAAGAGCTTTCATGATATAATTGTAAAAAAAGACAGAACCTTTGTCAATGTATAACTGACAAAGATGGAGAATTTCTATGACTTGGAAGATTATTGCCGACTCTGGTTGTGATTATCGTCAACTGGAAAAACCAGCTATTGACACAACCTTTGTAAGTGTCCCCTTAACCATTCAAGTAGCTGATCAGGTCTTTGTTGATGATGCTAGTCTTGACATTGACCAAATGATGGAAACCATGTATGCAACCGCAGAAGCTTCAAAATCGGCTTGTCCAAGCCCAGATGATTATTTGAGAGCATTTGAAGGAGCCAAAAACATTTTCCTAGTAACCATCACTGGTACTCTTTCTGGCAGTCACAATAGTGCGCAACTAGCAAAGAATATTTATCTGGAAGACCATCCTGACACTAAGATTCATGTGATTGATAGTTTGTCTGCTGGTGGTGAGGTTGACCTACTCGTAGAAAAATTGAATGACTTGATTGACCAGGGCTTATCTTTTGAAGAAGTGGTTGAAGCTATAACTGCCTATCAAGAAAAAACCAAGTTGCTCTTTGTCCTAGCCAAAGTCGACAACTTGGTAAAAAATGGCCGTTTAAGCAAGCTTATCGGTACGGTCGTTGGCCTTCTAAATATCCGTATGGTCGGAGAAGCTAGTGAAACTGGAACCCTTGAATTGCTACAAAAAGCACGAGGTTCAAAGAAATCAGTTCAAGCTGCCTATGATGAAATCATTAAAGCTGGATATGCTGGTGGCCGTATTGTCATGGCCCAACGCAATAACGAGAAATGTTGCCAACAGCTTTCAGAGCGAATTCGTGAAAATTTCCCACAGGCGGATATTAAAATTCTCCCAACCTCTGGCCTCTGCAGTTTCTATGCAGAAGATGGCGGTTTGCTGATGGGATATGAAATTGATTAATTGCATTCTTGACAAGAGGTGACCATCATCTCTTGTTTTTTTGTGGTACAATAGAGCTATGAAACATTTTGATACTATCGTCATCGGTGGAGGTCCTGCTGGCATGATGGCTACGATTTCCAGTAGCTTTTATGGTCAGAAAACCCTCCTCATCGAAAAAAATCGGAAACTTGGAAAAAAATTAGCTGGTACTGGTGGGGGACGTTGCAATGTCACCAACAATGGAACTCTAGATGACCTACTAGCTGGAATCCCTGGAAATGGGCGATTTCTCTACAGTGTCTTCTCCCAGTTTGATAACCATGATATCATTAACTTTTTTACAGAAAATGGTGTTAAACTTAAGGTCGAAGACCACGGCCGCGTCTTTCCTGCTAGTGACAAGTCTCGTACCATTATCGAAGCCTTGGAAAAGAAAATCACTGAGCTAGGCGGCCAAGTTGCTACTCAAACAGAAATTGTTTCGGTTAAAAAAAACGACAACCAGTTTGTCCTTAAGTCCGCGGACCAGACCTTCACTTGTGATAAACTCATTGTCACAACTGGTGGAAAGTCCTATCCTTCGACTGGTTCAACTGGTTTTGGTCATGAGATTGCCCGTCATTTTAAACACACCATTACCGAGCTTGAGGCAGCTGAAAGTCCTTTGTTGACAGATTTTCCACATAAGGCCTTGCAAGGAATTTCATTGGACGATGTGACCCTAAGCTATGGTAAGCATGTCATCACTCATGATTTGCTCTTTACCCACTTTGGTTTGTCAGGCCCTGCTGCCTTGCGTATGTCTAGCTTTGTTAAGGGTGGAGAGGTTCTTTCACTGGATGTTTTGCCTCAACTTTCTGAGAAGGACTTAACTGTATTTCTAGAAGAAAATCGGGAAAAATCCTTAAAAAATGCTTTGAAAACCTTGTTACCAGAACGTTTAGCAGAATTTTTTGTGCAAGGATATCCAGAAAAAGTCAAACAACTGACTGAAAAGGAACGAGAACAACTTCTCCAGTCCATCAAGGAACTTAAAATTCCTGTAACTGGTAAAATGTCTCTCGCCAAGTCATTTGTTACCAAGGGTGGCGTCAGTCTCAAGGAAATCAATCCTAAAACCCTTGAAAGTAAGCTGGTACCTGGCCTCCACTTTGCTGGTGAGGTACTGGATATCAACGCCCACACGGGTGGTTTTAACATCACTTCTGCCCTCTGCACTGGCTGGGTGGCTGGATCAAATCCAAACTAAATCTAAATTATTCAATGGCTAAATCAGCCCCAAAAGAAAGGAAGTCCTTTGGAACATATTATCTTGTTAAGGGGAGTTACTCCTAATGGAAAAAATGCTGTCCCTAAAATGTCTTATCTAGTAGATATCTTGACAGAAGCTGGTTTTCAACAAGTTCGAACCTATATTCAAAGTGGGAATATCATTCTTGAAAGTGACTTAGATATAGAAAAAATACGAGAACGTGTTCATACTCTAATAAATGAAAATATTGGTGCTGACTTAAAAATGGTAATCAAGAACAAAAGTGATTTTAAAAAAATTATCCAAGAAAATCCGTTTGGAGAACACTATCTTTATGACCGTGTACACGTGATTTTTTATCAAGAAGCTATTCAAAGTCTCCCTTTAGAAAAATTGAAAATTGATTACGGTGAAGAAGAAATTTGTATCGGTAACCATTGTCTTTACCTCTATCTCCCTAGAACTGCAAAACAAAAGAAACTCCATACCAACTATCTTGAAAAGCTTTTTAATGTAGATTTGACCATGCGAAAACTAAATGTAGTAGAAAAATTATTAAGCAAGTAGTGCTTGAATTTAGTAAAAATCGGAAGAATACTCCTCCGATTTTATTTTGTCTGAGTTTGGACATAGTGCGCAATCACATCTGATGTGTACTGGGCTGTTCCAGTTCCAAATTTGTCAATATTTTCCTTAAACTCTGGGTTATAGACGTAGCCCTTGCCGATATATCCGAAGACCTCAACAGAACAATCAAATCCATAAGTACGAATGGCTTGCAAGAGCTTGGTTGCTTGCTCTTGGTTTTCAGTTGCTGTTGCAGGCAGACCAGCTTGAAGATTTTGTGCCAAAGCTTGAAAAACTTGGTTGAAGGCAACCGTAGCCTCGTCTTCGTGACCTTTTTGACGCTCGAGCGCTTGGTCCATGACTTCTTGTCCATATTTCTCTACCGCCTCTTGATGGTATTTTTGATGGTCTTGGTAGTTAAATCCAGCAAATTTCTCTTGAATGCTCATTTCTCTTTCTCCTTTATGTTCTTTAATGGTTTTTTGCAAGGTTGAAATCAAGGTATCCAGATGTTCCCTTTCTCGAGTCAAATAGTCCAACTGTCTGGTCAGATGGGGCAATAAATCTGTCCTTTCTTCCTTTAATAGCTCTGCTATTTTTTCTAAAGAAAAACCTAGATATTTGTAATAAAGAATGACCTGAAGTCGCTCCAAATCCTCCTGACTGTATGTTCGATAGCCGTTTTCCGACTTTAAAGGAACCAAAAGCCCTATCTTATCGTAGTGGTGCAGGGTCTTGACAGAGACACCCGAAAGCTGCGCAGCTTCTTTTATATGGTACATGATTTCCTCCTTACAATGATAGTATAACCCCTACCCTTAGGTCAGAGTCAAGCGTTTTTGCGAAATTTTTTTACTTTATCATAACATGAAAATGGTTTTCTTGACAGACCTTAGAAAACATGATAGGATAGTCAAGTCTATCAATCAAAAGAAAGGCTCATTTTGAGTACTTATGAGGCTATTTGCCAAGGGCAGTAGCTTTTTCTTTTGTAATACTAATTTTAGGAGTTTAACTATGTCTGAAAAATCGCAATGGGGTTCTAAACTGGGCTTTATCCTAGCATCTGCTGGTTCAGCCATCGGACTTGGAGCCGTTTGGAAATTTCCTTATATGACTGCTGCTAACGGTGGAGGAGGCTTTTTACTAGTCTTTCTCATCTCCACTATTCTAATCGGTTTTCCCCTTTTGCTAGCTGAGTTTGCCCTCGGCCGAAGTGCTGGTGTCTCAGCTATCAAAACCTTTGGAAAACTAGGAAAGAATAGCAAGTACAACTTTATCGGTTGGATTGGTGCCTTTGCCCTTTTTATCCTTTTATCGTTTTACAGTGTTATTGGTGGCTGGATTTTAGTCTATCTAGGCATTGAGTTTGGAAAATTGTTCCAACTTGGTGGAACGGGTGATTATGCTCAGTTATTTACTTCAATCATTTCAAATCCAGCCATTGCCCTAGGAGCTCAAGCAGCCTTTATCCTATTGAATATCTTCATTGTATCACGTGGGGTTCAAAAAGGGATTGAAAGAGCTTCGAAAGTCATGATGCCCCTGCTCTTTATCATCTTTGTTGTCATCATTGGGCGCTCTCTCAGTTTGCCAAATGCCATGGAAGGGGTTCTTTACTTCCTAAAACCAGACTTCTCTAAGCTGACAAGTGCTGGTCTCCTCTATGCTCTGGGACAATCTTTCTTTGCCCTCTCACTAGGGGTTACAGCCATGCTGACCTATGCTTCTTATTTGGACAAAAAAACCAATCTAGTCCAGTCAGGGATTTCCATCGTAGTCATGAATATTTCAGTATCTATCATGGCGGGTCTAGCCATTTTCCCAGCCATGTCAGCCTTCAATATCCAATCTGAAGGGGGACCGAGCCTGCTCTTTATCGTCTTGCCTCAGCTCTTTGACAAGATGCCTTTTGGAACCATTTTCTACATCCTCTTCCTCATGCTCTTCCTCTTTGCGACGGTCACTTCTTCTGTCGTTATGTTGGAAATCAATGTAGGCAATATCACCAATCAGGACAACAGCAAGCGTGCCAAATGGAGTGTTATTTTAGGAATTTTGACCTTTGTCTTTGGAATCCCTTCAGCCCTATCTTACAGTATTATGGCAGATGTTCATATTTTTGGGAAGACCTTCTTTGATGCTATGGACTTCTTGGTTTCCAATCTCCTTATGCCATTTGGAGCTCTCTGCCTTTCACTTTTTACAGGCTATATCTTTAAAAAGGCTCTTGCAATGGAGGAACTCCATCTTGATGAAACAGCATGGAAACAGGGACTGTTCCAAGTCTGGCTCTTCCTTCTTCGTTTCATCATTCCAATCATCATCATCGTGGTCTTCATCGCCCAATTTATGTAATCAAAAAGGACTTGAGTAGTAAACTCAGGCCCTTTCTTTTTTATGGATGGCTAACAATCAATTCCAGACCTTGCCCTTCCAATGTCCAAGCTTCAACATCACTTGGTAGGATAAAGTGGCTACCTTTTTGGATTGGATAATTTTTCCCGTCAACAGTTAGTTGACCTTGACCAGCCAAGACACTGAATAAGCTGTAGTCAGCTGTCTTTTCGAAGTCAACTTTTCCAGTAATTTCCCACTTGTAAACTGCAAAGAAATCATTGGATACAAGGAGAGTGGAACGTAAATCATCTGCTTTGATAGTTACAGGACGGCTATTGGCAGGCTCGCCAATATTCAAGACATCAATGGATTTTTCAAGGTGAAGTTCACGCAAGTTACCATTATCATCCTTACGGTCAAAGTCATAAACGCGATAGGTGGTGTCACTAGATTGTTGGGTTTCAAGGATTAAGATACCTGCCCCGATAGCGTGCATGGTGCCACTTGGTACATAGAAGAAATCTCCAGCCTTTACAGGAACTTTTGTCAACAAGGCATCCCAGTTCTTGTCCTCGATTTGCTGGCGGAGTTCTTCTTTTGACTTGGCATTGTGACCATAGATAATTTCTGAACCTTCATCCGCTGCGATAATGTACCAGCATTCTGTTTTTCCAAGTTCACCTTCATGCTCTAGTCCATAGGCATCGTCTGGGTGAACTTGGACACTGAGCCAGTCGTTGGCATCCAGAATCTTAGTCAAAAGTGGAAATACAGGCTCAGGACGATTGCCAAACAATTCACGATGTTCCGCATACAAAGTAGCGAGGTCTGTTCCCTGGTAGCGTCCATTGGCAACTTTAGAGACTCCATTTGGATGGGCTGAGATGGCCCAATATTCTCCGATTTTTTCACTTGGGATGTCGTAACCAAACTCATCACGTAGCTTGGTTCCACCCCAGATTTTTTCTTGCATAACTGATTGTAAAAATAATGGTTCTGACATGTCGATCTCCTGTCTGATTTTTCTCCCCTCATTATAGCAAAAAGCTCCATCTAATTGAACTCTTTTTCACATATTATAAAGTAGGGAGAAGATTTTATAAAAATAGTAAAGAAATCCCCTCTTATGCTATAACTTTTGCTGGCGATCAAACTCTACTATGTCCTATTTCATACGATAAAAATCAAGCACTAGACCAGCAGGACCTTTAACTAATAAGGACTCTGTTCCCCAATCGGTTACAGTTGGACCGTTTAAAACCTGGATACCAAGCTCTTTCAACCGTTGGTAATTCTGGTCTACATCTTCAACCTCGATATGAAGAATGATTCCTGACTGAAAATCTTCCAAAGGAATCAAATGATTTTGGAACAACATCAGACAGTGACTGCCAATCGTGAACTGAGCAAAACTATCATCAACATAATCAGCTTTTTTATCCAAAATACGCTCTAAGTCAGCACAGACTTGAGGAACATTTGAAACGATGATATCTAATTGATTTAAATTCATTTACTGTTTTCCATAAAAAGACCGGATTGCTCCGATCTTTTCAAGTTTCTCTCTAAGAAAATCAAAGAATAAAATCTACAAAGTTTACATTTGATTTTCGACGAGAGGAATTATTTGATTACGCGTGATTGCAATCCTTCTTCTTCCAAGAAGAGACGGAATGGTACGAGTTCTTCTGCTTCGTATTTTTCCTTGAAGGCTTTGATTGCTTCTTCTGAGTGAAGTTTTGGATCCAATTCAAGTACTTCTACTGGAAGTGGACGGTGTTGACTGATGCGAGCATCGATAACAACAGTTTTACCTTCTTTGTTCAATTTAACAGCTTCTGCAACAACTGCCTCGATGTCTTCAATACGGTCAACTGTAAATCCAACAGCTCCTTGAGCTTCAGCGATTTTCGCATAGTCAGCATTAGGGAAGTCACAACCAAATAAGTGTTTGTTTGTGTCTTCGTATTTGTCTTTGATGAAGGCATATTTACCATTTGAGAAGACAACGTTGATAACTGGAAGGTCGTATTGAACGTTTGTGATAACGTCTGGGTAGCACATGTTGAATGCACCGTCACCCATGATGTTCCATACTTGGCGATCTGGATTGTCTTTCTTAGCAGCGATACCACCAGGAAGGGCAATACCCATTGTCGCAAATAGTGGAGATGTACGCCACATGTTCTTAGGTGTCATGTGAAGGTGACGAGTAGATGTTTGAGTAGTGTCACCTACGTCGATTGAATAGATAGCGTCTTGATCAGCATGTTTATTGATTGCATTGTAAACTTGATACAATTGCAATTCACCCTCAGTTTTACCTTCGAGTTTGTTCATGTAATCACGCCAGTTTTGGTTGTTCTTCACGTTTGCACGCCACCATGGAGTAGATTCAACTGGATTCACTTTGTCAAGGATTGCTTTCGCTGCTTGACCTGCATCACCAAGGATTGAAGCGTCTAGGGCATGACGTTTACCAAGTTTGTAAGGGTCGATATCCACTTGGATGAATTTTTCAGTGTTCTTGAATGCTTCGTAAACTTCAGCAAATGGGAAGTTTGAACCAAGGAAAAGAACTGTGTCTGCTTCAAAGACCACTTCGTTGGCTGGTTTCCAACCAACACGGTAAGCAGAACCTGTCAAACCTTCATAGTTCCATTCGAAAGCTTCAAAGTTTTTACCAGTTGTGATGATTGGTGCTTTGATTTTACGTGACAATTCAGTGATCACTTCACCAGCTTTAACACCACCGTAACCAGCATAGATAACTGGACGTTCAGCATTGTTCAAGATTTCAACAGCTTTGTCGATTTCAACTTCGTTCAAAGCAGGAGCGATGAATGAACGCTCGTATGAACCTGATCCATAGTATGAGTTTTCGTCGATTTCTTGGAAACCGAAGTTTACTGGGATTTCAACAACAGCTGGACCTTTTTTAGAAACTGCAGCACGGCAAGCTTCGTCAATTACTTTTGGCAATTGCTCAGCGTAAGCTACACGTTTGTTATATACAGCGATACCGTTGTACATTGGGTTTTGGTTCAATTCTTGGAAAGCATCCATGTTCAATTCGTTAACTGGACGTGATCCAAGGATTGCTAGGAATGGAGTGTTATCCATAGCTGCATCGTAAACACCGTTAATCAAGTGAGTCGCACCTGGACCACCTGAACCAACTGCAACCCCGATTGAGCCACCGAATTTAGCTTGCATAACCGCTGCAAGAGCACCTGTTTCTTCGTGGCGAACTTGCAAGAAGCGGATATCTTTATCTTCAGCCAAAGCGTCCATCAATGAGCTGAGTGTTCCTGATGGGATACCGTAGATTGTGTCTACGCCCCATGTTTTCAATACATTAAGCATTGCTGCAGATGCAGTAATTTTCCCTTGAGTCATAATGATAACTCTCCTTCAAATATTTTTAAATCTACTAAAAAAGGTTTCATATAGTTTTTGAAAACGTTTCAGTAAATTTTTACAATACTAATTTATCACATTTATTTTGACTTTACTAAGAATCTGCTCAGAAGTTTTTATTCTCTATTACAGTACAGTTTGAAAATATTTTTAGCTTCTGTTTTATAATAAAAAAGCGAGCAAGCCCGCTTTTAATCTATTTTACTAAAGTTTAAGAGAAGGGAACTAGTCAAAACAGATACAGAACTAAAGGCCATGGCTAGACCAGCCAGTTCTGGGTTAAGAGCTAGTCCAACACCTGAAAAGACTCCTGCTGCTATCGGAATTCCGGCGACATTGTAGATAAAGGCCCAGAAAAGATTGAGCAGAATACGATTAAAAGTTTTCTTACTCATGTCAAAGGCACGAACCACTCCTAAGAGGTTATTGGTTGTCAACACCAAATCTGCTGACTCAATAGCAATATCTGTTCCAGCTCCCATAGCAATCCCCACATCTGCTACACTGAGGGCAGGAGCGTCATTGATACCATCACCAACAAAGGCTACTTTTCCAACTGATTGTAGTTTATGGATTTCATGGGCTTTTTCTTCTGGTAAGACACCTGCAATGACCTCTTCGATTCCTATCTGATCGGCAATAGCACGCGCCACACCTGCATTGTCTCCTGTCAGCATGACTGTTTTAAGACCTCGTTTTTTCAACTGACTGATGGCAAGCTTAGCATTTTCCTTGGGAATATCTTGCAAAGCAAGCAAGCCTTTGATTTCATTGTCCACAGCCAAGAACACAACTGTCTTAGCTTCTTTTTCCAGTTGTTCTAGTTTTTCTTGATAAATGCTAGAAATATCCATGCCATCCAACATTTTAGCATTTCCAAGCAGAACTTGTTTTTCATTGATTTGCCCTGAAACACCTTTTCCGTGCAAGGCTTGGAAATTTTCAACAGTGTGAAACTCAAGTCCAGCTTCACTCGCTCGTTTCACAACGGCTTCAGCCAGTGGGTGTTGAGAAGATTCTTCCAAGGAAGCTGCCAATCCAAGCACTTCTGCTTCGTTGCCGATGACATCTGTTACCACAGGTTTCCCTTCCGTCAAAGTCCCGGTCTTATCAAAGACAATAGTTTTGACTTTCTGGATTTCCTGTAGAACCGTTCCATTTTTGAGGAGAACTCCCATCTTGGCACTGCGTCCTGTCCCCACCATAAGGGCTGTTGGTGTTGCAAGTCCCAATGCACAAGGACAGGCAATAATCAAAACCGCCACTCCGTAGAGAAGCGAGGACACAAAGCTCGCTCCAAGCACGACAAACCAAATCCAAAAAGTTAAAATCGCTAAAATGACAACTGCTGGGACAAAAATTCCTGAAATCTTATCCGTCAAATCCTGAATTGGTGCTCGACTTGTCTGGGCTTTCTTCACAAAATCCACAATCTGAGCCAAAACAGTTTCTGAACCAACTTTTTCTGCTCTAAAAACAAGTGTTCCACTATTATTGATGGTTGAACCAATGACGGTATCTCCAACTGTCTTATCCACAGGCAGACTCTCACCTGTCACCATAGACTCATCAATACTAGAGATACCTTCTACTACGACACCATCAACAGCAATCTTTTCACCGGGACGCACTCGAATCAGATCACCTACCTTGACTTGCTCCAAGGGGACTTTAACATAGCTATCCTCACGCAAGACTTCTGCAGTTTTAGCCTGCAAGTCAAGTAATTTCTCCACAGCTTGGGAAGTATTTTTCCGCATTTTCTCCTCAAAAACGGCTCCCATAAGAACGAAGAAGAAGATAAAGGCAGCACTTTCAAAGTAAACGGGGAGGCCAGCGAAGAGGGCAACTAAGCTATAGAAATAGGCCACTAGGGTTCCCAGAGCAACCAAGGTATCCATGTTGGCATTGTGCTTTTTAAAACTAGCCCAAGCACTTTGGATATAAGGACCACCTGCTACTAGCATAATCGGTGTTGTGGCTAAAAAGGTGCCCCAACGCATGACTTGGTGACTAATTCCTCCTGTCGACATTCCAATCATGAGAATCACAAGAGGCACAGTAAAGATACTAGTAATCCAAAAACGCTGTAAAAGCGATAGAGATTTTCGAGTCTTCTCAACAACTGTATAACTTCCCTTTTGCATCTTCATACCACAAGAAAATTCATGTTGACCTAATTCTTGAGGTGTAAAACGAATGACTTTCTCCTCATCTACGCCGATTGGCTCTAAGATGCCTTCTTCTTCAAACAGAATTTCCTTGTAACAGTTTGAAGGAGTTGCTCGATGAAAGGTAATCTCAGCTGGAATCCCTTTTTGAAGCTGGATATGGGCTGGATGATAGCCTTTGTCTGCCGTGATACGGATTTTTTGAACACCATTTTCAAGACTTGCTTTTACAATTTCAGTCATATCATTCTCCTATTCTACAATCATCTTGCCGTGCATCATATTCATGCCACAAGAGAAACCATACTCTCCAGCCTGCTCAGGCGTGATTTCCACTACATACTCTTCCCCCATAGGCAGGTTCGCATGTACACCAAAATCTGGAAAAACAATTTGGTCCAAACATGGTGAAGGATCCTTGCGGTCAAAAACAATGCGAGCTGGTACTGATTTCTTTAGAATAATCAACTCAGGAGTGTAGCCTCCCATGACTTCCACTCGAATCTCTTGGTAGCCCTTTTTTTGCTGGGCCTTTTGTCCAGATTTTTCAGGCTTTTTGAAAAACCAAAACAAGATAAACGCGATAAGGGCAATACAAATAATGGTTACAATACTATTTAACATGACGTCTCCTTTACATACAATTACATTTTACTTCTGTTACAGCGCTTGATTTCTTCTCAGAAATCACAGCTTCCAAGTCTTCCAAGTCAGCCTGAGTAAAATCACATTCAGCAATCAAATCAGCCAACAAGTTCTTAATCCTACGAGAACAAACCTTGTCCTTGATATCTTGGACAAGTAAATCCCGACTTTGGTCCAAAGTTAAAAGGGCTGAATAAACAAAAGACTTGCCTTCTTTTTTCCTTGTCAGACACTCTTTCTCAACCAAACGAGCCAAAAGAGTTTGAATGGTTGACTTGGACCAGTCGAAACGCTCCGCCAGAACCCTGATCAAATCCGTACTGGTCTGCTCTCCTTGCATCCAAATAATCTTCATGACCTGCCATTCTGCATCTGAAATCTGCATTAGCACACCTCCAAAATCTACATTTGTCAATTACATCAAATAGTATACTCTAAAAATCTACATTTGTCAATTATAAAATCAATCTTTTGTTTGAAAAATTGAATTTTAACAATTTGATAAAGGATTTTCAGTCAAATCTTACTATATAAACTATAAAAATATGCTATACTAAAGAAAAAAGAAAACAACCACTAGGGGTGCGTAAAGCTGAGATTAACAACTGTTAGACCCTTTGACTCAATCTAGGTAATGCTAGCTGATGGAAGTGGAAATGATAATGGGGACTAGCAGTCTTCTATTGCCTTCCTGAAACAGACTAGCTTGTTCTTAAGAATACAAACTTCAGTTGGTTGGGAGGTTTTAGATGACTTATTTACCCGTTGCTTTGACCATTGCAGGGACTGACCCTAGTGGTGGGGCTGGCATTATGGCAGATTTAAAGTCATTCCAAGCTAGAGATGTCTATGGAATGGCCGTTGTGACCAGTCTTGTCGCTCAAAATACCAGAGGTGTTCAATTAATCGAGCACGTTTCTCCTCAAATGTTGAAAGCCCAATTGGACAGTGTCTTTTCGGATATTCCACCTCAGGCTGTAAAAACTGGAATGTTGGCAACTACTGAAATCATGGAAATCATCCAGCCCTATCTTAAAAAGCTGGATTGTCCCTATGTCCTTGACCCTGTTATGGTCGCAACAAGCGGTGATACCCTGATTGATACCAGTGCCAGAACTTACCTAAAAACAAACCTACTTCCCCTTGCAAGTATTATCACACCGAATCTTCCTGAGGCAGAAGAGATTGTTGGCTTTTCAATCCATGATCCTGAAGACATGCAGCGTGCCGGTCGCCTGATTTTAAAAGAATTTGGTCCTCAGTCTGTGGTAATCAAAGGTGGGCATCTCGAAGGCGGTGCCAAGGATTTCCTCTTTACCAAGGATGACCAATTTGTCTGGGAAAGCCCAAGAATTCAAACCTGTCACACCCATGGTACTGGATGTACCTTTGCTGCAGTGATTACGGCTGAACTAGCCAAGGGGAAAACCCTCTATCAAGCAGTCGATAAGGCCAAGGCCTTTATCACAAAAGCCATTCAAGACGCTCCTCAACTCGGTCATGGTTCTGGCCCAGTCAACCATACAAGCTTTAAAGATTAAAAAAACTCTCTAGTTCCCACTTTAAGGGAATTAGAGAGTTTTTATAGTCTTCTAAAATCTCTTCAAACGACATCAACTTTATCTGCAACCTCAAAGCAGTGCTTTGAGCAACCTGCGGCTAGCTTCCTAGTTTGCTCTTTGATTTTCATTGAGTATTAATTAGAAAATAATGTCATCTAACTTTGTCAAAAAGGCTTGCGTTTTTGCCTCTATATCTTCTGCCTGCATCAAATCACGCACTACAGCTACACCAGCTATGCCAGTGCCCATAAGTTGGTCAATGTTCTCCGAAGTTAAACCTCCGATAGCAACTACTGGAATGGCGACCCTTTGACAAATTGTTTTCAAGGTTGAAATCAGGGTGATAGGCGCATTTTCCTTAGTGGTAGTTGGGAAAATGGCTCCTGTCCCCAAGTAATCTGCTCCCCCTTCTTCTGCTTCAAGGGCTCTTTTTACTGTTTTAGCTGTGACACCGAGGATTTTTTCAGGACCTAGGACTTTGCGGGCAACCGAAACGGGTAATTCATCGTCGCCAATATGCAGACCAGCAGCATCAACTGCAAGACAGACATCCAAACGATCATCGATGATCAGGGGTACCTGATAGGCATCTGTTATTTCCTTGACTTGTTTTGCCAGTTGATAATATTGATTGGTTGTAAGATTTTTTTCTCGTAATTGGACTATGGTAACCCCTGAACGGCAAGCCTTCTCAACCTTTTCAAGAAAGCTTTCCACGGAATCTTGGTAACGATTGGTTACCAAATACAGTCTAAGCGCCTCTCTATTCATAAACATCTCCTTTGATAGCATCTAGCCAGTTTTCATCTCTTCTGAGGAGCGAAAGCTGATTGAGCACTTGGTAACGAAAATCTTCCAATCCCATTCCTTGAACAACTATTTTCTCAGCAGCGATATTGAGATAAGAGACTGCTAAGCAAGAAGCTTCAAAGGCAGTTTTTCCTTGGCTGAGAAAAACAGCTGTTAAAGCTCCAACCAAGTCTCCTGTCCCTGTTATCCAGTCTAATTCTACACAGCCATTTCCCAATACAGCAACCTGATTCTTTGAAACGATGAGGTCCTTGGGGCCAGTAACTAAGAATGACATACCAGGATAGGTCTGACACCAGTCTCTCAAGACTTGAAGCAAATCATCAGTTTCTTGATCTTTAGCACTCGCATCGACCCCAACTCCGTGGTGTTTTAAGCCAACAAGACTTCGGATTTCTGACATGTTTCCTTTAAGGACCGTAGGTCTATAGTCTAAAAGGTCTTCAACTAAGCTCTTACGAATGGATGAAGCCGTTACGCCAACCGCATCTACTACCATTGGGAGACAAACTTGATCTGCATAAGAAGCTGCCATACGGATTGCTTTTTCCTTCTCAGCAGACAAATGCCCCAAATTGATGAAGAGTGCCTGGCTTTGCTTAGTAAAATCAAGAACCTCACGAGGGTCATCTGCCATGACAGGTTTGCATCCCAGAGCCAAAATCCCATTTGCTAGCATCTCACAAGAAATCTCATTGGTAATACAGTGAATGAGGGAAGTCGTTCCCAGAGGAAAAGGATTTGTCAATTCCTGCATCAGTTTATCCTTTCATCAAAGAAATATCCCTGCACTTTTTTAAAGAATTCCTGCTTGATTAAAAATCGAAAGGCAATAAAGGAAATCGCTGTGCCAATCAAGGTTGCTCCGAAAAATCGAGGAGTGTAGATAAACCAGCTAAGCTTAGCAGCTGATCCTGTAAAGAGTACCATAACAGGATAGGAAACAATAGAACCAATAATACCTGTTCCCAAAATCTCTCCTAGAGCGGAATAATGAAATTTTCGACCATACTTATAAAAGAGACCTGCTAGAAGGGCTCCAAAAGTCGCTCCTGTGAGAGCTAAAGGCGGAATCCCTTGAGTCGTCATACGGATAAAGGCTGTCACTGTAGCCATAGCCAAAGCATAAACAGGTCCCATCATGATTCCTGCTAGAATATTGACTACACTGGACATCGGTGCCATTCCCTCAATCCGAAAGATAGGTGTAAGGACTACATCAAGGGCAATCATCATAGATAAAATGGTTAATTTGTGAACTTGCAATTGGTTCTTTCTCATATTGCTATTCTTCTCCTTTTTCTAAAGAGTGTAAATCACTCTTCCATGTCTGGTGTTGGTAGGCCATTTCCCAAAACTTGGCTTCCATGTGAACACTAATGTGGAAGGCATCTAGCATTTTTTTTCTGTCTGTCTCGTCACTTTCTCGATAGAGTTGATTAACCAGCGCTCCCTCCTCTCTGATCTGTTGCTCTAACTCATCCGTAATATAAGTTTCAATCCATTGTTGGTAGAGAGGATTTGGTGATGGTTTAAGATTAAGTGATTTGCCTATATCATGGTATAACCAAGGACAAGGCAGCAAACTTGCAAAGGCAATGCCCAAGTTTGGCTCTGCAAATTGACGATAAATGTGAGAGATATAATGATAGCAGGTTGGAGCGATTGGATGTTCCTCCATTTCCTGATCGCTGATTTCCAATTCCTTGAAAAATTGTTGGCGGATAAATAACTCACCTTCCACTAGACTCTGAGCATTTTGTTTCAAGAGTCTTTTCATCTCTTGGTTTGAAGTCTTATCAGCCAAGAGGTGATAAGCTTCTGAAAAAGACTTCAGATAATAGGCATCCTGAATCAAGTAATAGCGGAAAATTGCAGGGTCTAAATTTCCCTCTTGTAACTGTAAAACAAAGGGGTGATGAAAGGAAGCCTGCCAAGCTTCCTTGGATAATTCCATCGCAATATCTGTAAATTCCATAATAACTCCTTTATAAAAATAGACTGGTTTGAAGTAATAAAAAGAACAGCAGGTAGATGAATATTGTCCTTTGAGGAATATAAAAAGTCCGATAGCGATTCTCCACCTGTGCATGTTCGTCATATCCATGCGCCGACAGAGCTCTCAGATAAAGATGACGCCACCTAAAGACTGTCATCAGAACCTTGCTGTAAATCAAGGGAGACCAAAAATGTAGTTCTTGACCGCGTAATAAGCAAGCTTCCTTGAGGGACTTGATTTCTTGCTGGATAAGGGGGAAGGAATTGAATACCACAATCAAGGCATAGGCCCAAGAGCGTGATAACCCCTTTTGAGCCAAGTACAAGAGAAGCTCTTTTAGGGAAATAGAGGAAACAAAGACAAGACCAATACAAACGGTCACAAAGGCCCTCGTTCCAAGCATGACTGCCTGCGAAGCATCTCCGTGTAACCGAACTGCCCAGTAGTTGGCCAAAGATGGCAAAATGGCGAGCAGAATCATCCAAGCCAATACTTTAAATCGCCGGTAATAGAGCATAAAGAGAATACAAAATGCAACTACCGAGAGATTAAGAGCAATCGAAGGAATGAAGGATGTTTCCAAGGATAAAATCAGCAAGAAGAGACTGATAATCGGTGTCTGGGTTGCTACTTTGACCATACTACTTCACCTCCCCTTGGGTATTGCTACTCTGAGATGTGAGTGGTTTAGTAATTGTCACTTCTTTCACATGACTGAGACCCTGACTAGTCATCTTAATCCAATAATCAACCACAGAGATCAAGGGATCCAAACGATGGCTAATGATCAGAAAACTTCTTCCTTGATTTCTCTCCTCCACAATCCACTGACAAAAATAATGGCAAGCTCTATCATCCAAACCTGCAAAAGGTTCATCTAGTAAGATCACAGAAGCCTTGCTAGTCAAGATGGTCAAGAGCTGAAGAATCTTTTGCTGGCCACCACTTAATTGATAGGGACTCTTATCAAGAGTCTGCTCCAGATCAAAATATTGTAAAGCTTGGAGTATCCGCTGATTTCTTTCAGAATCAGGTCCATCTAATTGAAGCTCTTCTCGCAGACTGACTCGGATAAACTGCTTCTCAGCTTCCTGAACAACACCCGTCAGGTCACGGTACAAACTCTTTTTCTTTTTCAGGACTGTCCCCTTCCAGGTAATGCGCCCCTTATACTTTTGAAATTGAAGAATAGACCGAAAGAGGGTTGATTTCCCGACACCATTGTCTCCCAAGATACAGGAAATTCCTTGGTAGAATGTAAAATCCGCAATTGAAAAGAGGGGACGCTTATCCAGCTCACAAGTCGTTCGATCCATATGGAACAGTTCCGGGCTAGAAGCAACCTCCTTTGAAACAGCCTGTGTCATTTCAGAGGCAGGGATTTGATTTATTTTCCTTAGTTGTCCGTCTCTTAGCTCCACCATATGGTCGATATAGGCTTCATAGTCAGACAAATCATGGTCGCACAGGATGACTGCCTTCCCATTAGAGGCTAACTCTTTTAGAATCTCCAATATCTCGATTCTTCTCTTGCGGTCAATGGAAGCGAATGGCTCATCCAAGAGATAGACCCTAGGATTCATGGCAAAGAGAACAGCCAAGGCAGCTTTTTGCTTTTCCCCACCTGATAAGTGATGGATGGGACGGTGCAAAATCTCCTTGCAGCGACATTGCTGGACCACCTCTGCTATTTTAGAATCAATTTCCTGAACAGGATGCCCAATATTTTCCAAGGTAAAAACCAGCTCCTCAAACAAGTTCTCCATGGTAAATTGATGATTAGGATTTTGAAAGAGAATCCCAACTGTCTGGACACGTTCGACGATAGAAAGCTGACTGACCTCACTCCCATCTATCAAGACTTGACCACTATGGGGCAAGGAACTGACTTGGGCAATCATTTGAAAGAGACTGGATTTTCCTGAACCACTGCTCCCAACTAACAAGGTAAAGGCTTGCTCATGAAAAGTAAAATCAAGCGGCTCAGAGAAGATTGGAGACTGAATCGCTCGTAGTTCCAGGCCCATCTATGACTTGCCTCCAGCTGCAAACTGATGATAGAGTTTGACAATGGCACGAACCAAGATGGTACAGAAGAAAAAGACAGAAATAAAACGTACTACAAGCAAGGAAAGAACAAAAGGAAGGGAGAAGGCGTAGTAACCTAACTTAATGTATTCATAGACAAAGCTAACAAGCGTAATCCCAATACTATTGGCAGTTAGAGAGAGCCAACTTTCATAGCGATTCTTGGTTACGATAAAACCAAGTTCACTTCCCAAACCTTGAACCAAGCCAGACAAAAGGGCACCTAGACCGAATTGGCTACCATAAAGGACTTCAGCAAGCGCAGCTAGCACTTCTCCAATCGTTGCACTTCCCACTCTTGGAACAAAGATGGCAGCAATAGGCGCAGCCATACACCAGAGACCAAAGAGGATTTCATTGGCAAAGGCCTGTAAACCAAGAGGTGCTAAAATCAGAGTGAGGATATCAAACAGATAGCCAGATCCTACAAAAACGCCACCAAAAAAGATAGACAAGAAAGCAAGTAAGATAACATCTTTTAATTGCCATTTTTTCAACATAAAAAACTCCTTTTTTTAAAGAAAAGTGGGGTATTCAAGGTGAGCTACCTAAATGCTTTGTATCATCTTCATCCAGTTTCGTAAAAGAAAAAACTCTAATTACAGATAGGAATTAGAGTTCAGCTTACAAGATTAGATGGTTAGTTTCTATAAATACAAAACCATTTCACATTTCCCTTCGCCAGTCTTAACTGTATCAGGTTCAATGGGTATCATCTCAGCCTAAAGCACCCCAAATGTCTTTATTATTTAATTATATAAATATTATAACAAACGATTTATTCTAGTTCAAGAAATTGAACTGGGAAATACAGACTTGCACTCACAAAGACAGCAGATCTTTCTTTGGTTAGATCCATACCTATTGTTCACTCATTTCTCGAACAGTTTTTTCTATATTTTTTGCATATGATATTGCTGAAATTATTGAAACGCCGTCAACATTGGTCTTCATAATGTCTTTAATATGTTTCGTCTGTATCCCACCAATTGCAACTAAGGGCAGTTGTGGCAATAGTTTTCTCATCAATTTAAGACCTTCATAACCTATAGCACCACCAGCATCATCCTTTGACTGGGTATCAAATACAGGACCAACACCAACATAATCTACATATTCAACTTTTGATTGTTGAAATTCTTCCTCGTTTTTTATAGAAAGACCAATTATTTTTTCTGGCATCAATTTTCTAATTTCATCAACTCCAAGGTCATCTTGTCCTACATGTACGCCATCAGCGTCAATTTCCATCGCCAAATCTAAATCATCATTAACGATAAATGGAACATTGTATTTTTTACAAAGATTCTGTAGTTTAATTGCTAATTCGACTTTTTCTTTACCTTCTAAGGATCCCTCACCTTTTTCACGGAATTGAAATAAGGTTATCCCACCTTTTAAGGCTTCCTCAACGACTGTATATAGATCTTTTCCTTGGCAAGTAGTCGTTCCACAAATAAAATATAGTTTTAATAATTCCTTATGAAACATTTTACTTCACTCTTTTGAATTCCTTTACATCTTCATCTGTAATCTCATATAAGGCATTTATAAATTCCACTTTGAATGTTCCAGGAAGATGTCCATTTGGACGTTTTTCTGCCATTTCTCCAGCGATATTATAAACCAACATTGCTGTTTCTAATGATTTCAATTCTTGACCTTTTTCTAGTCCGATAAAGCTTGCTACTACAGCACCTAACAAGCATCCTGTCCCAATAACTTTTGGCATCATGGCACTACCATTATGAATCGTTACCACTTCTCCATTTACCGCAATAGCATCCACTTCACCTGTTACTACTATTGGAATATTGAACTTCTCATTTGCTGCTAGAGCAATTTCGTCAATATTATCTACGCCTGCACTATCTACTCCTTTAGATGCCACATTTATTCCTACTAAAGAGGCAATCTCTCCAGCATTTCCTCTAATCGCTGCTAGTTTGTAATTGTTAATTAGATCATCTGCTACTTTTTTTCTATATTCTCCTGCTCCACAGGCTACAGGATCTAAAACTGCTGGGACATTATATTTCTCTGCAATTTTCAGAGCAGCTTGGTATAATTTCCAATTTTCATCTGTCAATGTGCCTATGTTTATTAATAAACCTCCAGCATACTTTAACAAATCCTCTAAATCTGCAGGAAACTCACTCATGGCTGGTGACGCACCCAGTGCTACTAATCCATTTGCTGTGAAATTTTTTACTACATCATTGGTTATGCAAATGACCAAAGGTGCTTTTTCTTTTAATAATTTTAAACTTGTCATATTGAAATCCTTCCTTTTCACTTTATACGATCTACTGATTTCGATTTATCTCTATCTTTCGTTAAGAAATTTTTTTTACATTGAATGATTTATGCTCAATGAAAATCAAAGAGCAAACTAGGAATCTAGCCTCAGGTTGCTCAAAGCACTGCTTTGAGGTTGTAGATAAGACTGACGAAGTCAGTCACATATATAATCTAAGGTGAAGCTGACGTGGTTTGAAGAGATTTTCGAAGAGAACTACCTCATCAAATTTGTAAATATCCTAAACCTTCTCTAAGCGTCATAACCAATATCAAAAAAGGCTAATTCTAAAGCGACTGCTTGGTTCCAGCGTTGCTGAAGTTCTGTCAAATCTTCTCGACTTTTCCCGACACGATTGAGTTCGTCAACCAGAAATTGAACCCACTCTGCAAAGAAAGGACCTCTGTGGAGATTGATCCATTCCGAATGAATGTAGGTTTCAGGTAGAGCTAAATCTTTAGAACCCCAGTCTAAATAGAGACCTTCTGCAATGACCAGCATGACTAAAAGATGGGCATAGTCTGATGATGATACAGCAGAATACATAAGCTCCTGAAAGGCTTTTGTTACAGGATGCAAGGTCACTTCCAGATAGTCATTCTCAGATACTTTTAACTCTTTGAAAGCCTTTTGAAAATAACCGTCTTCATCTGCTTCAAGAAAGCCTAGTTGCTTGGCAAAACGAAGCTTGGATTCAAGCTGGTCTGCGTGGGCTACACAAGCACCCAGCATGGATAAGAAGGCATCAAAGAAGTGATAATCTTGAATTAGGTAGTCTTTTAAGACCTTATTCTCAATTGTCCCCGCAAAAAGTTCCTTAACAAAACGATGATTGATTGCAGCCTGCCAATCATCTTGACTCCTTTTTAATAATTCTCCAACAGTCAAACCTGGCTCAAATGCATAGTCTTGTGTTTCCATATTTACTTTTCCTCTCTTTACTCGTACGTAATCAACAAAACATCAAGAAAATCCTAGTTTTACTTGACCTTTTTAAAGAAAATCAAGGGCGTTCAAGAAGAGCTACCTAAATGCTTTGTATCACCTTCATCCAGCTTCTATAAACAAAAAAACTCCAATTACCATCAAGAATTAGAGTTGACTTACAAGATTAGATTGTTCATTTCGCCATACGAAAAAACGTTTCACATTTCCCTTCGCCAGTCTTAACTGTATCAGGTTCAATGGGTATCATCTCAGCCTAAAGCACCCCAAATGTCTTTATTATTTAATTACTGGACCAGTATAGCAAAAAATGAAAGCCCTAGCAAGATATTTGATTGGAAAATATATTTATATAGTTTTCAATGGTGATTTATTCTTCCTATACACTAAGAAAAACCTCCACATTCAGTGGAGGCAATCTTTTTATCAATACAATTTTAAGTCGCGTGGGTCAACTGGGAAGGTTGGATTGTATGGGTTGTGACGGAGTTTGAAGTGTTTGACATCTTCAATGGTCTGAGTTCCAGATAACTGCATAACTGTCTTCAATTCTGCATTCAAGTGTTCAAAGACTTGGCGTACACCGACACTACCACCAAGGGCCAAGCCATAGATAACAGGGCGGCCAATAGCTACCAAGTCTGCTCCTGAAGCCAAGGCTTTAAAGACGTGTTGACCACGACGAATACCTGAGTCAAAGACGATTGGTACACGTTTATCAACTGCTTCTGCTACTTCTTGAAGTGAATCAAAGGCAGCTGGTCCACCGTCGATTTGGCGACCACCATGGTTGGTTACCCAAATACCAGAGGCACCTGCAGCAAGCGAACGTTCAACGTCCTCACGGCATTGTGGTCCCTTGACATAAACAGGAAGTCCTGAGTATTCAGCGATGAATTCTACATCACGTGGAGACAAGCGTTGTTTAGCTGATTTATAAACAAAGTCCATTGATTTACCAGCACCTTCTGGCAGGTATTCTTCAACAATCGGCATGCCAACGGGGAAAACAAAACCATTACGCTTGTCCACCTCACGATTGCCCCCTACAGTGGCATCTGCAGTCAAGACAATAGCTTTGTAGCCTTCAGCCTTCACACGGTCCATGATGTGGCGGTTGATCCCATCATCTTTACTAAAGTAAAATTGGAACCAGTGAGGTGTCCCTTGAAGGGCTTCCGTAATTTCAGGAAGGTCTACAGTAGAGTAAGAGCTAGTTGTATAAAGAGAACCGAACTCATGCACACCACGCGCAGTAGCTACTTCACCCTGTTCGTTTGCTAATTTATGGGCCGCAACAGGCGCCATAATGATTGGTGAAGACAATTTTTCACCTGCAAATTCAATCTCTGTACTTGGATTTTCTACATTGCAAAGCGTATGCGGAACGATGAGTTTGTGGTTAAAGGCACGAATATTCTCACGCAAAGTGAAAGTATCTTCCGCCCCACTAGCGATATAGCCAAAGGCTGCTTTAGGGATAACTTGTTGCGCCATTGGCTCCAAATCATAGGTATTGATGAAATCTACATGACCTTCTGCATTGCTTGTTTTGTATGACATAAAATGCCCTCCTTAATAAGTAAGCGTTTACTTTGTATATTACAAAAATATCTTAACTCTTTTTTCAAAACTTTTCAAATATTTTGTTTGGAAATTTCAGAAATTTTATGTCTATGATAAAAAATCCTTATAACGGCAATAAAAAATAGATATTATCCAAAGGAGATTTTAAGTGCTACAATAACTGTATTATTTCTAGATGGGAGGTTCTATTTTTGGATTGGTCCATTGTTGAACAATATCTACCACTATATCAAAAGGCATTTCTTCTGACCTTGCATATTGCAGTTTGGGGAATTTTGGGATCCTTTCTGCTCGGTTTAATCGTTAGTATCATCCGACATTATCGAATCCCTGTTTTGGCGCAAGTAGCGACAACCTACATTGAATTGTCACGTAATACGCCCCTTTTGATTCAACTCTTCTTTCTCTACTTCGGTCTTCCCCGAATGGGGATTGTCCTATCTTCAGAAGTCTGTGCTACTCTGGGACTAGTCTTTTTAGGAGGCTCCTATATGGCAGAATCTTTCCGAAGTGGGTTGGAAGCCGTCAGTCAAACCCAGCAGGAGATTGGATTAGCCATCGGTCTGACACCTATACAGGTCTTCCGCTATGTAGTTCTTCCGCAAGCAACAGCGGTGGCCCTACCGTCTTTTAGTGCCAATGTCATTTTCCTCATCAAGGAAACCTCCGTTTTCTCAGCAGTGGCTTTGGCCGACCTCATGTACGTCGCCAAAGACTTGATTGGGCTCTACTATGAAACAGACATTGCGCTTGCTATGTTGGTAGTTGCTTATCTGATGATGCTGCTACCCATCTCACTGGTCTTTAGTTGGATAGAAAGGAGGCTCCGCCATGCAGGATTCGGGAATCCAAGTACTCTTTCAGGGAAATAATCTCCTGAGAATCTTACAGGGATTGGGCGTTACGATTGGGATATCCATCCTGTCTGTCCTCTTATCCATGATGTTCGGAACAGTCATGGGAATCATCATGACCTCCCATTCTAGAATCATACGATTTTTAACACGATTGTATCTGGAATTCATCCGTATCATGCCCCAACTGGTGCTACTCTTCATCGTTTATTTCGGCTTGGCTCGAAACTTTAATATTAATATCTCAGGTGAGACTTCTGCTATTATCGTTTTCACCCTCTGGGGAACAGCTGAGATGGGGGACTTGGTTCGTGGAGCCATCAATTCCCTCCCTAAGCATCAGTTTGAAAGTGGACAGGCGCTAGGTTTGACAAATGTTCAACTTTACTACCACATTATCATCCCACAGGTCTTGAGAAGATTACTTCCACAAGCCATCAATCTTGTTACTCGGATGATTAAAACCACTTCCTTGGTTGTCTTGATTGGGGTTGTTGAAGTGACCAAGGTTGGGCAACAAATCATCGATAGCAATCGCCTGACTATCCCAACTGCTTCCTTTTGGATTTATGGAACCATCCTGGTCTTGTATTTCACAGTTTGCTTCCCTATTTCCAAACTATCTACTCACTTAGAAAAACATTGGAGGAACTAAATGTCTGAAACTATCTTAGAAATCAAGGAACTCAAAAAATCCTTCGGAGACAATCCTATCCTCCAAGGACTATCCTTAGATATCAAAAAAGGGGAAGTTGTCGTCATCCTAGGGCCATCTGGTTGTGGGAAAAGTACTCTCCTTCGTTGCCTCAATGGCTTAGAAAGTATTCAAGGTGGAGATATTCTTCTGGACGGTCAGTCTATCGTTGAAAATAAAAAAGACTTTCACCTGGTTCGCCAAAAGATTGGCATGGTCTTTCAAAGTTATGAACTCTTTCCCCATCTGGATGTCCTACAAAACCTCATCCTAGGCCCTATCAAGGCTCAGGGAAGAGACAAGAAGGAAGTAACGGAAGAAGCTCTGCAACTACTGGAACGTGTTGGTTTACTAGATAAACAACATAGCTTTGCTCGTCAATTGTCTGGTGGACAGAAGCAACGGGTTGCAATTGTCCGTGCCCTGCTCATGCATCCAGAAATCATCCTTTTTGACGAAGTGACTGCTTCGTTGGATCCAGAAATGGTACGTGAGGTTCTAGAACTCATCAATGACTTGGCCCAAGAAGGCCGTACCATGATTTTAGTAACCCATGAAATGCAGTTTGCCCAAGCAATTGCCGATCGGATTATCTTCCTCGACCAAGGGAAAATCGCTGAAGAAGGAACAGCTCAAGCCTTCTTTACCAATCCGCAAACCAAACGAGCCCAGGAATTTTTAAACGTCTTTGACTTTAGCCAATTTGGCTCATATCTATAAAGGAGATTCTTATGAAACTATTCAAACCACTCTTAACTGTTTTGGCACTTGCCTTCGCCCTAATCTTTGTCACAGCTTGTAGCTCAGGTGGAAATGCTGGTTCATCATCTGGAAAAACGACTGCCAAGGCTCGCACAATCGATGAAATCAAAAAAAGCGGTGAACTGCGAATCGCCGTATTTGGAGATAAGAAACCTTTTGGTTACGTTGACAATGACGGTTCTTACCAAGGTTACGATATCGAACTTGGGAACCAACTGGCACAAGACCTTGGGGTGAAGGTTAAATACGTCTCCGTCGATGCTGCCAACCGTGCGGAATACTTGATTTCAAACAAGGTAGATATTACTCTTGCCAACTTTACAGTGACTGATGAACGTAAGAAACAAGTTGATTTTGCCCTTCCATATATGAAAGTTTCTCTGGGTGTCGTATCACCTAAGACTGGTCTCATTACAGATGTCAAACAATTAGAAGGCAAAACCTTGATTGTTACAAAAGGAACGACCGCTGAAACTTATTTTGAGAAAAATCACCCAGAAGTAAAACTCCAAAAATACGACCAATACAGTGACTCTTACCAAGCCCTTCTTGACGGACGTGGAGATGCCTTTTCAACTGACAATACGGAAGTCCTAGCTTGGGCGCTTGAAAACAAAGGATTTGAAGTAGGAATTACTTCTCTCGGTAATCCAGATACCATTGCAGCAGCAGTTCAAAAAGGCAACCAAGAATTGCTAGACTTCATCAATAAAGATATTGAAAAATTAGGCAAAGAAAACTTCTTCCATAGGGCCTATGAAAAAACACTTCACCCAACCTACGGTGACGCTGCTAAAGCAGATGACCTGGTTGTTGAAGGTGGAAAAGTCGACTAAGTTTTAAAAAGAAAAACGGACAAGACTAGAATTCTGATAATCAGAATCTTATCTTGTTCGTTTTTTATCTAGTCCATCATAGATGCAATCTCCATTATTGCAACAACGTTTGTTGGATTATCAGAAGTCAATGAATGATTTGCGAACCCAAGAGCAACACGGAATTGTACATTCTTGTTTGCTGGGCTATAACCATCTCCCATCATCATAGCTGCATAGTGACCTTTAGAGTGTTTCCATACAGTATAGAAGTAGTGAGCTAACGCTTTTTCATTTGTAAGACTTACAATATCCCAAACAGTTGTTGTTTCTGCTGTATTTTCAGTCATTGCATTTGTTTGTTTGTAGAATTCTGAATCATAAGCAGTTGACCAACGAGAACCATCAGGCCGTTTATGCTTACCTTCCTCCTTACCTTGGTAACGCAATGAACCGTGATCTGCCATTTCATTAGCACGAATATTGGCAACTCGAGTTAGTTCGCTATCATCTGCTGCGATGGTTGCAGGAGTCAAACCTTTACGAGTGCGTTCTTCATTAAGAAGCTCCATGAAGTGTTCATTAAGTTTACGATTATCTACAATTTGTTCAAGCTTATCAAGTTCTGCTTGAGAAAGGCGTGATACTTTCCAAACTGAGATAAGTCCCATGTCTCGAGGAAGTTCATCTCCGTCATCTGTTTCATCAACAGCTACACGGTCTTTATCAGCTTGAGAAAGATTGTCATGTAGATACTTAGCGCTACGGTGATCTTCATTGTTTGGATCCAAACCGTTTTCACCTAGACTCTTAATGTCTTTCCATGTACCATCAATGTCATAGTTATCATCAGTTGTTGGAACTACAACATCTGTTGGATCAGCGATACGTTTTTTCTTAGTACCATTATAGGTAATTGTGTCAACTGCATCCTTAGTTTCAACTAGCTCACGACTTTTAACAGTTCGTTCACCAGTTTTATTGTTTACTGAAATAATTTTGCGGTAACGCTTGAATCCGTCACGACCATTTTCAGTACGAGTTTCACCTTCGAAAAGGTTAGAATCATTTTCAGTACGAGAACCATGAGAAATTGTTTCAGTTTCTTCTTCAGTAACTTCAGACATCAATTTCTTAGTTCCATAATGAACAACTTTTTGTTTTGCTGGAACAGTGTTAATCAGTTCACGACTTACTTCCGTACGGTTTTGATTTTCATCATTGATGTACTTAACTTTATAAGTTTCCTTACCATTTACCGCATCTTCAACTCGCTCATCACCTTCAAAAAGTTCAGGATCAGCAACTCGTTTTTCACCTTCAGCAGTAATAACTTTGTCTTCATTAGCATAAGTGTAACGTTCTTTAGTTCCAACTTCGACTACTTCATCCACTGCTGGAACAGTTTCAGTATTGATTAGCTCACTCTTAACAAGTTTGCCATCTTCATAGTAGTCTTTGTAGTTTTCGATGATTTCACCGTTTTTACCTTTAGTTTTAACAACTCGTTGATCGTTGAAAAGTTTATCGCTTTTAACTTCAAGAGTATTGAAGTTTTCTCCAGCTTTGCGCTCAACTCGAGTTTTATTTTCTGTTAAAACTTTATGAGTTCCAACTCGAACAACCTCTTTAACCGGTTTTACTTCATCACTTTTAACCACAGATGAACGACCATTTCCGTAAACAATTGTAGTTTCAGTATAAGAACCTTTTTGACCCTTAGTTTCTACTACACGTTTTCCTTCATTTAATGTCTCATCTTTAACTTCTTCAGTTTCGTAATTTACTTCAACTGTTCGAGAAGTGCGACTTGTTTCCAAGTTTTCACCAGTTCCAATTTCTACAATTTCATCAACTGCTGGAACTTCATTTTCTCGTTTTTCATCACGAGAAACTTCCGTACCGTCTGGAGTGGTTACAACTGTAGTAACAAGTTCATAAGAACCATCTTTACCAGCTTGAATTACTTTTTTCTCACCTTTCGGAAGGTCTGGATTTGTGTTGCTAGTAACTTTATGTTCAACCTTGTGGTTTTCACGAGTTACAGTTTCAATATTTTTCTTAGCAACTTTTATTCCGACATGAACAACTCTATTTTTTGCCTCTTTTTGAGTAGATGAAACAAGAGTACGACCAGTTTCAACACCATCTTCAAGTGTTACAGTGAAAACTTCAAGTTTTTCACCATTTTGTCCGGTTTCTACCTCTTTTTCTACTCCAGCATCTAAGTTTTCATCTGGAACGTATTCTGTACCAGGAAGAATAGGAGTGCGAACCACCTCTTCTTTTGTAGTACGAACCACTTCTTTAGAAGTTTTAGTCCCAACATGGATAACTTTATCAACTGCAGGAGTTGTTTGAGTTCCTGTTGCTACACGACTAACTTCTACACCATTTTCAATGGTAACTGTGTAAGTTGTTTCTGTTTTTCCTGCAACACCTTCTTGAACAACTTGAGTTTCACCAACATTAAGATTTGCATCTGGGACATGTTGGACTCCAGGTTCAATTACAGAAGTTTCTACTTCAGTTCGAGTAGTTACAACTTTTTTAACTTCAGGCTGAGCTGGAATGGCTGGCTGAGTTTCTACAGCTGGTTTTCCATCTTCTGCTGGTTTAGCAGGCACTTCTGGTTTTGCTGGAGTAGCAGGTTTAATAACTTCTTCAGTTGTTTTTTCACCAACTACAGTATTAGTTTTACCAGTTTCAACTTGTTCTTTGTTTCCTGGTAAAGTTGCTTGGTTATTACCTTCAACCTTATCTTTTTTCTCTTCTAAAGTTTTTTCTTCTTTAGTTGGAGTACCAGTTGTTTGGTCTTTGTTTTCTGGAACAGTTGGAGTTGTAACTTTAGTTTCAACTTCTTTTTTCTCTTCCTTTTTATCTAAGACCTTATCTTTTTCTGGTTTAGCTTCAGGCAATGCAGGCTGAACTTCTGGAGTACCTTTTTCGATAATTACCAATTCTGGCAGTTTAGGCTGAACTGCTGGGATGCCTTTATCATCTTTAACTTCAACCTTTTTAGTTAGGTTATCAGATTTTTTCAATATTTTATT
Organism: Streptococcus mitis; assembly: GCF_946190155.1. Classification (GTDB taxonomy): domain Bacteria; phylum Bacillota; class Bacilli; order Lactobacillales; family Streptococcaceae; genus Streptococcus; species Streptococcus mitis_CL. Next base: position 13,911 of record NZ_CAMHZL010000002.1, on the reverse strand, counting down.
ATCTTTATTAGCTACTTCTAATCTAGAAACTTGCTCAACTGCGTCTTCACCCTCAGTTCTTACCTGTGACTTAAGCTTTTCCTCTACCTTCTTTATTTCTGATGATTTTTCATATGATTTATCGAGAGATTTAATCGAATCTTCAGAACCAACTTTTTTAGTAGCTACAAATGCTTTAGCCAATTCCTCTTTGGCATCTACTTTAGGTAGAAAACTCTTCTCTGTTTCTTTAATAGTATCAGTTGTTGTGTATTCTTTTTCTTTTGAAGAAGAGTCTGAAACGGTAACACTTTCACATTGTCCTTGATTTTGACTCGATTGATTTTGCAACACAACTGTTCCAACTGAAATTCCTAAAAGCGCTACAATTGCTGCTGAGATTACCCAACCTCTTCTACCTTTTTTCAAAGTCTTTTTTTCATTAGTATTTTGTCTATCCATCTTTATTTTCCTGACTTCTCAATGATTATACTTTTACATACTTACACTATCTAATATATTTTTTTGAAAAAAGATAATTTCTAACAGTACCTATAATGCCTCCTAGGCTACATGTAAATAAAATCAAAATAAAAATGGAAAAGCTATCGCCAATTACTTTAATACTATATAGATAATTAAAAATTAAAAATAAAGGTAGCGAAATCGGCAGTATAGTACAGCTCACAGCAGCTCGTCTCATTTCTTTGGTCTCTCCACTCATAAACCAAGTCAAAGGTAAAAATCGCATCCAGTTTAGATATTCTTTCTGTTGGACTTTTTCTTCAAACAAATGAGTAAATAAAGTATAAAACGGCAATGCGACATAGTAAGTTGCTTTGACTAAAAAGTACATTACAGTTATAAAAATGGCAAAACCCCACCACATATCTCTAACTGTTTGATCAATATCACTCTCATATTTCGGTTTTCCAAACATCTTATTTCTCCTAATCTATTATTTCATTAAATTTGTAAATGTATTAATTGTTGTCATTTTGTTATTGTAATCAACTTTTCTTTGTAATTCTTGAAACTGATAATTTAATTGCTCTGTCCTCATCATGTCTTCATACATATTTTGCGCTTGTCCTACGTCATAGGCTCTACCTTGATCAATTACATTAACCATATAAGCAAAAGCATCAAAATGAATATCTAACCCTGCTTGTTGCCTTGCATAAACAAATGGAATACTATTCAATTTCTCCATACAATAGTTTCTAGCTTGAGCAACTTCATCCTTATGTTTTTTTACTTGATCTGCTATTGGTTTTTCATGCTTCACTCGTTGATAAGCAAAATAAATTGGAGACCATAGCAGAACCCATGCTCCCACCCAAAGGGAGTATTCAAAAGGTTTACTTAAGATTCCTAAACCAGAACTAGAAAATTCACCAAGTCTATCTATATAGGCAACTAAGAACAATGAACCTAAAATTCTGAAAATCCATCCCAAAACACTTAATTTCGGGTTGATAAGAGAAACATGTTTTCCATCTACTATATAAAAATACTTAGTCAGATCTTCTACTCTTTTAGACCAAATAGCAGCTTCAACTATTAAGTTTCTACTACGTTTAGGCTCTTCTATTGTCGAAAGATATTCTTGTAAAACAGTCTGGTATGATTGCGGATTAACGATAGGATAATATTCATATTTTTTGCCTTCTGCAGTAATGACATCAAGAGAATGGTATGCACCATTATCAAAAACTTCAGACCAATGTTTATTTGGTAACCTCCCTTTTACATAGGCTTCCCAAATAGTCCATTCATCAAACAAATCTGACTTAGATTCATCCGGAATAATTCCTAAAAAATAATCTAACTCATTCTCCTCTTGAGAAATAATTTCACTCTTATTCATTTATAACTCTCCTTTCCTAGTTATTTTATCATATTGTGGATATATACACAATATGAAGTCAGATACTTTTTTCTTATAATTAAATAAAAGGAGTTGATGACGATAATCAGTTTTAACCCACTCTGGGCTACAATGAAGAAAAAAGAAGTTTCTCAATACAAGTTATTAAAATCTGGAGTTGATAACAAAACTCTTGACAGCTTAAAGAAAAATAAAAACATAACTTTACTAACTCTAGAAAAGCTATGTCGCATTTTAGATTGTCTTCCAAATGATATCGTTGAATTTATCGAAGAAACTCCCGATTCTAATATTCGTAACACATTTACCTAGTTCTAATATTTATTCTTATGTCATAATATCTACGTTATCTACCCTCCCTACCATTGTTCACAATATAAAACAAGTAATACTCTTCAAACCACGTCAGCTTCGCCTTGGATTATATATGTGACTGACTTCGTCAGTCTTATCTACAACCTCAAAGCAGTGCTTTGAACAATCTGCGGCTAGCTTCCTAGTTTGCTTTTTGATTTTCATTGAGTATAAGATCCAATAACATCTCAAAAAGAAATCAGGTAATCCTAGTGACTACCTGATTTTCTATGTTTTAAGCATTTTGCCAATTTTCTTGGTCTTCTTTAAAGCGTTTTAAGAGATCCAAGCCTTCTGGTGTGATATAGCCTTCTTCTTGGGCTAGATGGATGAGTTCACTGTAGTTAGAAAGCGTCACAAGTTTGATACCTGCATCTGAGAAGTTCTTATCTGCTTTTGGCAATTGGTAACTGAAAATCGCTACAACACCGAGAACCTCTACTCCTTCTCGTTTAGCAGCTGCTACAGCTTCAAGAACAGAACCACCTGTTGAAATAAGGTCTTCAACCACTACCATTTTTTGACCTTGAGCTACACGACCTTCGATTTGATTACCAGCACCGTGGTCTTTTGGTTTGCTACGGATGTAGGCAAATGGCAGATTCATCTTGTCAGCAATGATGGCTCCGTGAGGAATCCCTGCTGTTGCAGTCCCTGCAATCACTTCAACCTCAGGAAAGGCTTCTTTGATAGCATCTACAAAACCATTTTCAATGAGAGTACGAGTTTCTGGATAGGCAAGGGTCACACGGTTATCCGTATAAATGGGTGACTTGATACCAGATGCCCAAGTGAAAGGCTCCTCTGGTTTGAGGTAAACGGCTTGAATTTTCAAGAGGTGGCTAGCGATATCTTTAGCAAGTGTCATGGTATTCTCCTTTTATTTTTCTAATCTATTTCTTTAATTCTAGTCTTGGTTCCATTCATCCTTGATAGCATGATAAGCTACAACAGGATCCTCAGCTTGAGTAATGGGACGTCCCACTACGATATAGTCACTACCGATTTGATAAGCATCCGCTGGCGTCATGACGCGTTTTTGATCTCCTACTGCAGCACCTGCAGGACGAATGCCCGGTGTCAGACAGATAAACTCTGGTTTGGTAGCCTGCTTGATGACTTGCACTTCCCGAGCCGAGCAAACAACACCATCTAATCCCGCTTCAGCTGTCTTCTTAGCATAATGAATCACAGACTCCTGCAGGCTGGTTTGGATATTTTGAAACTCCTGCATCTGAGTTTCTGATGTTGATGTGAGCTGAGTGACAGCGATCAATTTGGCTTGACTTCCAAGACCTTCACGCGCAGCCTTCATCATCTCTACACCCCCAGCAGCATGAACATTTGTCATATCCACACCAAGCTGAGACAGGACCTTCATAGCTGATTTGACTGTATTGGGAATGTCATGCAGCTTGAGATCCAAAAAGACACTGTGCCCCAGGCCTTTCAAGTAAGACACAATCTCAGGCCCCGTTGCGTAATAAAGCTCCATCCCTACCTTAAGATAAAGGCTTTCTTCTGCTGGAAAAAGAGCTAAGAATTCCTTGACCGCCTCAAAACTAGGAAAATCAAGAGCAATGACTGGACGATGTTCTCGCATAGGTTTCTCCTTTTACCTTTGCTAGTGAGAGAGTCTGGGCAACAGAAGCCACGAAAAAAGGAACCTGCCAACAGCAAGGTTCCACGAAAAATGGGTAGTCTCCACCCTTTCACCGTCTAACCTTAGCTGCCTCTCTGGACTGCTTTAAAGGTTTTTTACTATTCTATTATTTCTACTAGCACTTGTCAAGTAAAAACATGGTCACTAAAGAGCTATAGGAGAAAAGCTAAACCTAGCGACGCGATGAACGTCGGGTCGTTTGGTTTTGATTGCCCTCTTCCTCCAGCTTTTTCCTTTCCTCTTCTAGTTTATTCTGCTGTTCTTCCAGTCTTTTCTTCTCTTCCTCTTTTTGTTTCTTCTCAGCTTCCTTAGCCTCTTGTTTGGCTTTTTCCTCAGCCTCCATAATTAATTTATCCGCCACAGTGTAACTGTAAATTCCAGCTTCCATGTCAATCACACTCGGTTCTGATAATTGTGGCTTGATCTTACTGTAATATGGCAATTTCTTACTCATTTCAGATAGAGGAACCAAGACCTCGTCCGAATCATTCATAGTCAATCGAATTAAATCTGATGTGACCTTGCTTGGGGCTAGTTCCACCTTTTGGATAGCAGACTTGAGTTCTGGACTAATTTGAGAAAGTTCTGAGGTAAAGGTCTTGATTTGTTCGCTGTCATTAAAGAGAACTGATATATAAGTTTCTGGCAGACTGACCAAGCTCACAGAACTGGTCTCTAGCTGACCGCTTGAAAGGATTGGATAATGGCTTTCTCCAGAAACATAGTAGGCCACAATATCGTATTCCTTAACCTTGATAGTAAACTTGGTTGGAAATTGATAAACAAGTTGAGCTGATTCAACCCAATAATTAGACTTAATCTGCTCTTCATATTTTGTCTTATCTAGCAGAAGGTTAATCGTATAATCCGAATCCTGAATGCCTGAAGCCTGTCGAATATCATCAGCTGTAGTTTGCACTGTTCCCTCAACACGAATATCCTTCATGGTCGCATAAGGGCTGAGCAAGTATGCAGAGACAACCAATAAAAGCAGACTGAGAAACAAAATCGAGATAGCCCGCCAGATATGAACTCCTGGAATTTTCGGTTTGACCGGTTTTTCCTTTACAGGCTTTTTATCTGCCTTTTTATCCTCTTTCTTTGGCTCTTTGGACTTTGATTCTTTTTTGGATACCTCTTTTTTGACGTCTTCTGACTTTTCTACTTTTTCTTTAGCATCTTCCTTAGCTGATTTTGGATCTTTTGGATCAGATTCACTCTCTTGGTCCTCGGTTTCATCTGACTTTTCAGATTTTGAAGCCATTCGAGCTTGTCTTTCCTTTTCCTTCTCCTCAGCTAGGGCCGCCTCTTCTTCAGCCTTCTTTTTTAGATATTCTTGGTTTCGTTTCTGCCATTCTGATAACTCTTTAAATTCTTCGAGGATTTCTTTGCCCTCATTTTTCTTATCTTTTGACATTTACTTTCCTTATGATAAATCTTTTTTCAATAATTCATAAAAATCTGTTAGAGATTTCAATTCCTTTGAAGCCCTCATCTTAGCTTGGTAATCTTCCTTGTGACTTAGTAAGTGAGAAAGCTTCTCTTCTAAACTGTCCAAGGTCAAATCGCTTTCTTGAAGCTCTTCTGCATAGCCTTTTTTTACAAAGTAAGCTGCATTTTCAATCTGGTCACCACGACTAGCCTCACGACCAAGTGGCACAATAACATGTAATTTTGCCATGGCCAAGAGCTCAAAAATCGTATTGGCACCACCTCGTGTCACAACAATGTCAGCCAATTCCATCAAGGGTTGATAGAGATTGGTCACATAGTCAACACGAAAGAGATTTTGGCTCAACTCATTCAGGCTAGAATCTCCAGTTAGATTGATAATATTGTAGCGCTCTGTCAGTTCTTTCTTATGGTCTGTCACCAATTGGTTAAAGACACGAGCGCCTGCAGAACCACCGACAAACAATACAGTTGGCAATTTAGGATTAAAGTGGGTTTGGATATCCACCAATTCATCTGGTTCTGAATTTTTTTGGTCTGAAACCTTTGTCACTGCCCCCACATGCTCGACCTTAGACAAACTCGAAGCTTGTTCAAAGGTTGAATACATCTTAGTCGCAAATTTATAAGCAATTTTATTGGCCAAGCCCATAGACAGGTCAGATTCGTGAATAAAGACAGGCACTCCTGAAACACGGGCTGCGATAACAGGTGGCACAGAGACAAAGCCTCCCTTTGAAAAAAGTGCTTGTGGACGAAGTCGCAACATGATAAAGAGCGACTGGACAATTCCCCAGCCAACTTTGAAGACGTCCAGCATATTTTGCCAAGAGAAATAACGACGCAATTTTCCAGTCGCAATGGAATGGAAGGTAACATCCAAACCTGACTTGAGGATTTCTTGGTGTTCGATACCACGTTTATCTCCGATATAGTGGACTTCCCAGCCATCTTCGATAAACTTGGGCATTAACAAAAGGTTGAGGGTCACGTGTCCAACCGTCCCCCCACCTGTAAAGACAATTTTTTTCATATTATTCCTTTAACTCCGCTACTGTGTCGATAAAGAGGTCGCCACGTACTTCAAAGTTAGCATACATATCCCAGCTAGCATTGGCAGGACTGAGAAGAACCACGTCTCCTTGAGTCGCAAGTTCATAGGCTTTGCGGGTCGCATCAGCAATATCAGTCGCATCCACACATGCCACACCAGCCTTGTCTGCTGCCCGTTTGACACGTTCTGCAGACTGACCTAGGATGACCATCTTCTTGAGTCCAGTAATGTCTGGCACCAATTCGTCAAACTCATTGCCACGGTCCAAACCACCTGCAATCAAAATGACCTTGCTGTTGTCAAATCCTGACAAGGCTTTTTGAGTAGCCAAGATATTGGTTGACTTGCTATCATTATAGAATTTGACACCCTTGATTTCATCCACAAATTGGAGACGGTGTTTGACACCTCCAAAGGCTGAAAGAGTTTCTTTGATGGTTTGGTTATCCACACCACGAAGCTTGGCTACAGCAATCGTCGCAAGGGCATTTTCCACATTGTGGCTACCTGGAACTCCGATTTCATTCGCTGCCATGACAACTTCCCCACGGAAGTAGAGTTGACCATCTTCCAGATAAGCTCCATCAACCTTTTCCTGTGTTGAAAATGGTACAACGGTAGCTTCTGTTTTGCTAGCCAATTCTTTTGCCAAGTCTTGGTTAAAGTTTAAAACAAGGAAATCAGCTGTTGTCATCTTGTTCTGGATATTCCACTTGGCTGCTACATATTCCTCAAATGATCCGTGGTAATCGATATGAGTTGGCATAAGGTTGGTAATAACCGCAATCTCAGGATGGAATTCTTGAACGCCCATGAGTTGGAAAGAAGAAAGTTCCATGACAAGCGTGTCCTTGTCTGTCGCAGTTTGAGCCACTTGACTGGCAGGATAGCCGATATTTCCTGATAAGAGACCATGTTGGCCAGCAGCAGTCAAAACTTCCCCGATCATCGTCGTTGTGGTTGTTTTCCCATTCGAACCTGTGATACCGATAATTGGCGCTTCTGAAATCAAGTAAGCCAATTCCACCTCAGTCAAGACTGGAATTCCTTTGGCCAAAGCCTTTTCAATCATGGGATTACTGTATGGGATACCTGGATTTTTCACCATGAGGGCGAACTCTTCATCCAAGAGTTCCAAAGGATGGCCACCTGTAATGACCTTGATTCCTTCTTCCAGTAAACTTTGCGCAGCTGGATTGTCCTCGAAAGGTTTCCCGTCATTTACCGTCACAATGGCACCTAGCTTGTCCAACAAACGAGCTGCAGATTCACCTGACTTGGCCAAACCTAAAACAAGGACTTTCTTATTTTTAAATTGATCTATTACTTTCATGTCACAAACTCCATTTCTACTCTTACTATTTTACCATTTTTATGGAAATAATTCTAAATGAAAATGCTCAGATTCAGCATTCTAACAAGCAAAAAGAGAGCCGAAACTCTCTTTTTATCTTCTTTTACTTTTATTAACCGACATGAGGGTAATATCTCGCAAGCTAAAGTAGGCTAGGAAGAGCATGGCGATTGCAATGAAAAATTCTGTCGGTAGCTGAAAGATTTGCAGGACAGACAGCATGAGCAAAATCAAGAGTGCTACAAAAGCAAAGACGACAAGGACGATATTGACTGTCCCTTTAATGCTTTCTGGTGTCGCAAATACATAGAGTAGTAATAAGAGGAGTCCTATGATTAAATAAACCATTTTTATCTCTTTCTAGCTCTTATTCAGCTGATTTTTTCTTCTTGTTAGCTTTCTCACGCTCTGCCTTGTTAAGGATTTGTTTACGCAAACGGATAGACTCAGGCGTTACTTCCATGTACTCATCGTCGTTCAAGAACTCAAGAGATTCTTCAAGTGTCAAGATACGAGGAGTCTTGATAACAGCTGTTTGGTCCTTAGTAGCTGAACGAACGTTGGTCATTTGTTTCGCCTTAGTGATATTAACTGTCAAGTCATTTTCACGAGAGTTTTCACCGATGATCATTCCTTCGTAAACCTCAGTACCTGGGTTGACAAAGATCGTACCACGTTCTTCGATAGACATGATTGAGTAAGTTGTAGCCTTACCAGCATCGATAGAAACAAGGGCACCACGATGACGACCACCAATTTCACCTGGAATCAATGGCAAGTATTGGTCGAAGGTATGGTTCATGATACCGTAACCACGAGTCATTGACAAGAACTCAGTTGAGTATCCAATCAAACCACGCGCTGGAACAAGGAAGACCAAACGAGTTTGACCATTACCAGTTGAAATCATATCCAACATTTCACCCTTACGTTCAGAAAGGCTTCGGATAACAGAACCTTGGTATTCTTCTGGAGTGTCGATTTGAACACGTTCAAATGGTTCACACTTAACACCGTCAATTTCTTTTACGATAACTTCTGGACGAGATACTTGAAGTTCATAACCCTCACGACGCATTGTTTCGATAAGGATTGACAAGTGCAATTCTCCACGTCCTGAAACTGTCCATTTATCTGGTGAATCCGTTGGGTCAACACGAAGGGAAACGTCTGTTTGCAATTCTGCCTGCAAACGTTCTTCCACCTTACGAGAAGTCACCCATTTACCTTCTTTACCAGCAAATGGTGAGTTGTTGACTAAGAAAGTCATTTGAAGAGTTGGCTCATCGATGTGTAGGATCGGAAGAGCTTCTACTGCATCTGTCGGAGTAATGGTTTCACCGACAAAGATATCTTCCATACCTGAAACGGCAATCAAGTCCCCTGCTTTTGCTTCTTGGATTTCACGACGTTCCAAACCAAAGAAACCGAAGAGTTTTGTAACACGGAAGTTTTTAGTTGTGCCATCCAGTTTAGAAAGGGTAACTTGGTCCCCAACCTTAACAGTACCACGGAAGACACGACCGATACCGATACGACCAACGAAGTCATTGTAGTCCAAAAGTGATACTTGGAACTGCAAAGGCTCATCTGAGTTATCTACTGGAGCTGGGATATGGTCGATAATTGTGTCAAAGATTGGTGCCATAGTCGCTTCTTGGTCAGCTGGATCATCTGACAATGAAGAAGTTCCGTTAATCGCTGAAGCATACACCACTGGGAAGTCAAGCTGATCATCATCTGCACCAAGCTCGATGAAAAGTTCCAAGACTTCGTCCACTACTTCTGCTGGACGAGCTGATGGTTTATCGATTTTGTTAACAACCACGATTGGGACAAGGTCTTGTTCCAAGGCTTTTTTCAATACAAAACGAGTCTGTGGCATTGTTCCTTCATAGGCATCTACGACCAAGACAACACCGTCAACCATTTTCATGATACGCTCAACTTCTCCACCGAAGTCCGCGTGTCCTGGTGTGTCCATGATGTTGATACGAGTTCCGTTGTAGGCAACGGCTGTATTTTTAGCAAGGATGGTAATTCCACGCTCTTTTTCGATATCGTTTGAGTCCATAGCACGCTCTGCCAATTCAGTACGTGCATCAAGCGTTTCTGATTGTTTCAATAATTCGTCAACGAGGGTTGTTTTACCGTGGTCAACGTGGGCGATAATCGCAATGTTACGGATATCTTCTCTTAATTTTGTCATGATTTCCTCTATAATATTCAAAATTTATTTTCTAACTGAACGATTATACCATAATTTCAAGTAAATAACATAATTCAAGCAAGTGTAAATGTTTTCACTCCACTTTTCTTTTCACGTCAAGCCTTTTCAAAGCAAGCGACTTATGATAAGATAGGCACAGTATGCGTTTAGATAATTTATTAGCCCAAGAAAGAATCAGCCGAAAGGCCATGAAACAAGCCTTACTCAAAGGGGAAATTCTCGTCGATGGTTGCCCAGCCCGCTCCCTAGCCCAAAATATCGATACAGGACTACAAGAACTTCTTTTTCAGGACCAAATCATTCAAGGCTACGAGCATACCTATCTTATGCTTCATAAGCCTGCTGGTGTCGTTACAGCCAACAAAGACAAGAAACTTCCAACCGTCATGGACCTCCTTGCGCCTGACATCCAGTCTGATAACCTCTATGCCGTCGGCCGACTGGACCGAGATACGACAGGTCTCCTTCTCTTGACCGATAACGGTCCCTTGGGCTTTCAACTCCTCCATCCCCAATATCATGTCGATAAGACTTATCGAGTTGAGGTCAATGGACTTCTAACACCTGACCATATCCAAGCCTTTCAAAAGGGAATTGTCTTTTTAGATGGTACTGTCTGTAAACCTGCAAGACTAAAGATTCTATCTGCAAGTCATTCCTTCAGTCAAGCCTCCATCACCATTTCAGAAGGAAAATTTCATCAGGTTAAGAAAATGTTCCTCTCGGTTGGTGTCAAAGTGACCTCCCTCAAACGAGTTCAGTTCGGTGAGTTTACATTAGACTCAGAACTAGCAGAAGGTCAATACCGTCCCTTAAACCAAGAGGAATTGAAAATCATTAAAAACTACATAGAGAAAAGTGGATAAAACAAAAAAGCTTTCAAATAAAGCTTTTTTTGTTTTACACTAGTTAATTCATAAAAAGAATCAATCCTAAAACCCAATTAATTACGGAAACTACAATACCTACAATAGCTACAATTCTTTCTGTTTTATAATCAAGTCCAGATTCTTTTTGAAGTTCGTTAGCATACAAGATACCGGCGATACCTAAAAGAATACCTCCCAAAGCAAATAATAAACTCATAACAATAGACAGAATACCCACCAAAAGTGTTTTTTTTCTTTTCTTGCATATTCTAAAAACTTCTTAAACTAAATACAAATGAATAATACCATAAAAATCGGCTTTATCAATTGGGTGAAAAATGTTAGCACTATGTTATTCAGTTCTTGAACCGAGAAGAGTGGATAAAACAAAAAAAAGCTTTTAAAAATAAAGCTTTTTTTGTTAGAATCCTGATTAGTGCATCATCAAGAAGAGTCCTGCAACCCAGTTAATTACAGAAACTACAATCCCTACGATATTAAGAATTCGTTCTGTTTTATAGTCTAATTCAGATTCTTTTTGATGTGAATTAGCCAAGACTAGACCAATAATCCCCAAAACGAGGCCTACGATTGGAGATAGCAAACCAAGAACGATAGATAGGATACCTAAAACAAGGGAAGATTTCTTCTTTTCTTTCATATTATAAAACTCCTAAAAATATTACCACTAAATTATATCAAAAGAAATAGGTTTTGTCTATATAATACTATAAGTTTTTTCGTTATATTAATTACAGTAATCTCCCAAAGAAACGTCCACTTGTCTACCCAAAGCGGAACTTAGTTTGAGAATTTAGCTTATGTTAATTAGTCTTCACTTTTCCTTTCCAAGAATCCAAACCATAAGAAAGGATATAAATCTCAGAAAAGCCTTGTTTTTTCAAGTAAAGAGCTGCATTTGTAACTCGTTGCGCACGTTGGTTTTCGTAGAGAAGAACCGGTTTATCTTTACGAAGGGCTGCAAGACTAGTCTTCAACTGACTTGAAGGAATATTGCGGGCACCCAGGATATGTTTTCTGTGAAATTCAGCTGGGTCGCGCAAATCAATCAATTGACCTGTACGAATCAAGGCTTCAAATTCCTCATTGTCTACAATTTTAGCCGCACGACGAATACGAAGATAGTTAAAGCCCATCCATGCCAACATTGCCAGTATAAGTGCCCACAAAATCCAAGTAACCATTAGTTCTTTTCTCCATTTTTCTCAATATAATCCAATTCTACCTTATGCTCTCTGCGAAGAACTGCTTCTGCCTCTAGATAGTCTAATTTGTCCATCAACCCTGCATCGTAAATTCGAGAGAGCTCCAACTTCATCAGTTCAATATCATATAAGCGTTTTCCCATGTAAACAATAATACCAAATCGTTTGAGGAATTGCTGCACATCATAGAATGTTTTCATAAGACTCATTCTAGCAAAATTTTGTGTTTTTTTCAAGAAGAGACTCACACAACGCTCCTGATTTTCCTATCTTCTTTGGCGATTCTGACGCAAGTGTGGTACAATAAAAACATGAGAATTCAACAATTACACTATATTATCAAAATCGTCGAAACCGGCTCCATGAATGAGGCAGCCAAGCAACTCTTTATCACCCAACCAAGTCTTTCCAATGCTGTGAGAGATTTGGAAAATGAAATGGGTATTGAGATCTTTATCCGCAATCCTAAGGGCATCACCTTGACCCGTGATGGGATGGAGTTCCTCTCTTATGCCCGTCAAGTTGTCGAGCAAACCCAACTTCTGGAGGAACGCTATAAAAATCCTGTCGCCCACCGCGAACTCTTTAGCGTTTCGTCTCAGCACTATGCCTTTGTGGTCAATGCCTTTGTCTCTTTGCTCAAGAAAAGCGATATGGAGAAATACGAGCTCTTCCTTCGTGAAACTCGTACTTGGGAGATTATCGACGACGTCAAGAACTTCCGTAGTGAGGTCGGTGTCCTATTTTTTAACAGCTACAACCGTGATGTTTTAACCAAAATGCTGGATGACAACCACCTGCTGGCTCACCATCTTTTTACCGCCCAGCCTCATATCTTTGTCAGCAAGACCAATCCTCTGGCAAAGAAAGACAAGGTTAAACTGTCTGATTTGGAAAACTTCCCTTACCTGAGTTATGACCAAGGGACGCACAACTCCTTCTACTTTTCAGAAGAGATTCTCTCGCAGGAATACCACAAAAAATCTATCGTAGTCAGCGACCGTGCCACTCTCTTTAACCTCTTGATTGGTTTGGACGGTTATACCATTGCGACAGGAATTTTGAACAGCAACCTCAACGGAGACAATATCGTTTCTATCCCACTGGACATTGATGACCCCATTGAGCTGGTCTATATCCAACATGAAAAAACAAGTCTGTCTAAGATGGGCGAACGCTTTATCGACTATCTACTAGAAGAAGTCCAGTTTGATAATTGAGAAATCAGCAAAATTTTATTATAATAAATAAAAAAATAAAAGGAGTTAAATATGAAAAAGGTTTTACTCGCTAGTACAGTTGCCCTATCTATTTTAGTGTACACTCAAGCAACGGTCCAGGCTCAAGAAAATAAAGCAGAGTCAGTACGAGAAAATGTAACAATTCCTCATTCAAGTACTTCAAAAATCGAAAACCAAGAAAAATCGAAAGAGAAGGTTGAAAAAACAGACAATTCTTCTAAAATTGATAATAAAGAAGAAAAAACAGAGAAAAAAACTCCCGCCACAGAAGAGAAGAAAGCGGAAGTAAAAAAAGAAGAAAAAAAAAGTTGAAAAAGTCAAAGAAGGTTGGCAGGAAGAAAATAATAACTGGCGCTTTTACGAACACAACAAACCTGTTACCAACTGGAAAAAAATCCAAGGAAAGTGGTACTACTTCAACAAAGATGGCCATCGACTAAGCAATACAACCTTTGATGGTTATGTTTTCAATAAAGATGGAGTGATGGCTGAAAATGGTTGGAACTTTATCAATGGAAAATTTCAGGAAAAATCTCTCAAAATAAATGGGAAAAAATTGCTGGGTCTTGGTATTACTTCGACAAAGATGGAATCATGC